>JAVEWL010000488.1:0-4678 GCA_034004565.1 FCB group bacterium
GCGGAAGCCCTGCTTGGTGACCGTGCGCACAAGCTCGGTGCGGTCGGGCAGGATGCTGGCGATCCGGCGGAGCAATTGGGCTTTCTGGAAGTGCATCTGGTTGTTTTCGACGACGGTATCGCCCCACACGGCCTTGTAGAGGGTTTCATAGGGCACGCATTCGCCGGGGGCCTCGGCCAAGGCGCGAAGGAGGCGGTATTGCTTCTCCTGGAGGCGGATGAGCTGGCCGTCGAGGAGAATCTCGTTCGGGTGGCGCTCGTCGATGACCAGCACTGGGCGGCCCTCCTTCAGGTGCCGTTGCTCCTCGGGATGCAGCTTGGCCTTAGCCCATTCCTGCAACGCGGCGGCGCGGACCTCGCCGACCGACTGGGCCAGCAGACGCGGCTCGGCCTCAGCCAGCGCGGCGGGCGTGTGGAGTCCCTGCGCAACGAGCGCGAGGATCGCGTTGCGCTCGAGGCGCGGCCGTTCGAGGCGGGCAAGACACAGGCCGTCGAAGAACAATCCGTGACGCACCCGGTCGCCGAGCAGCCGAATACTGCCGGTGAATTCGTCGGCGGCACCCAGGGAGACGGCGATGGCCGCGGTAGCTTCAATAAGCCAGGCGACCTGTTCCGCCGCCGAGAGGATCTGCCCGGACATCGAGTGGTAGCGCTCTTCGAGGTCGTAGACGGACGATTGCTCGATCCACTCCTGAAGAATCAGCGACACCTTGATGGAGCGGACCTCTTCGAAGAAGGGCATGAGGTTGCAATTGCGCAGGCGGTTGAGCGGCACGTCGGCCGCGATGTCCTCGTCGCGCGTGAGCTCCTTCAAGCGGCCGGGGTAGTCCGCGCGGTCGTACTCCTGCGCCGTCAGCGACACCTGGAGCATACGGCCATCCGGCGTCATGGCCGCGGCGAGGATAAGGTCGATCTCACTCCAGCGTCGGCCCGTCGAGTGGCGGATCCAATGCTTCAACTCGCGCGCGGTGGCGACGCTGACGCCCTTAGCGGCCACGGCCTGTCCGAAGGGCGTCGCTTCGAGGTTGCCGTCCGCGTCGCAGGCGATCAGTTCCCCCTCGAGGGCGCGGTCGATCGCGGCGCGCACCTTGAACTCGCATTCCTCCCGCGTGAGGATCTGCTGCCAAATCCAGCGGCCCGTCAGGGTGCTCTCGAAGAACTCGACCAGCTCACCCTGGCGCCGGCAGGTCTTCGACGACACCAGCCGCAGCACGTGGTCCTCGAGCGAGGCGGCGCGATCGAGCTGCGGCGCGATGCGCTCGCGTTCGCCCTCGACGTAGCGCCGCCACAAGGTCTCAAAATCGAAGGTCGTCGGCGCGATCAATATCGCCCGGCCAAACGGAAGGCTGCCGCCGTAACGTCCCGCGCGACCGCCCATGTTCTCGAATTCCGCCCGCTGGATCGGCGTTTTCCAGGGCATGCCGAAGCGGCTGTCGTAGTGCCACTTCTCGGCGGAGACAAACACGTTCTGCGCAGGCATATTCAGCCCGACGGCGAGCGTGCTCGTGGCCACCAGCGCCAGCACCTCGCCCGAACGGAAGGCCCGCTCGACCACGCGCCGCTCTTCCGGCGACAGGTCGGCATTGTGGAAGGCGACGCCATTGGCAAGGGTACTGAGGAGCGCGTCGCGGGAATGGGTGGGCTCGAGTCCGCGCAGTTCCTCGATGGCCTCGGTGGCCGCAGGCAGGCTCAGCCGTTGCGACAGCAATTCCGCCGCGCGCCGCGATTCGTGCTTCGCCTTCACGAACACCAGGCAGGGCTCGCCTCGCGCCACGAACGCGGCAAGGTTTTCGGATAGGATCTCCCAGGCCGATTCGGAATGCACCGCCACCAGTTGCTCCTCGCCTTCGGATAGATCGTTGTAGGTGCGGTAGCGAAACGCGCCTTCGTGGAGCACACCGTAGCGCAACTCGACGGGACGGCGGTCGTATTGCACCAGCCGCGCGTTCATCCATTCCGCGAGCTTGTCGGCCTCCCCCACCACCGCCGACAATCCGATGAGCCGGCAGCCGGACTGCAAGACGCGGGTCAGGAGCAATTCAACCTGCGCGCCGCGATCGGGATCGGAAAGGAGTTCGAGTTCGTCCGCGATGATAAGCCGGATTTCCTCGAGCCGCTCGGGACGCCGCACGAGGAGCTGCGCGAGCTTCTCATAGACCACAACGGCCAACGAGAAATCGCCCGATTCGAGCACGCTGTCGTAGCCCCGGTAGTCGCGAGTAGACACAATAACCTTCAGGCCATAAGGCGAATACTTCTCGCGGAATTCAAGGAACTTCTCCTCCGCCAGGGCCTTCAACGGCACGAGATAGATGACCTTCTTCCCCTCCAGCGCCGTGCGAATCGCGGCCATCTCCCCCACAAACGTCTTCCCGGAACTGGTCGGGGCCTGAATCAGCATGTTCTCCTCGCCGAACAGGGCGTGGCGCTTCACCGCCAGCTCCTGCAAAGGCAGTAGGCTGGGACTTTCCCGTTCCTCCCAGAGCTTGATGAGACCCGGAGGCAATCCGTACTGCACCAAATCGGCAATTCGCATAAGAACCTCCCCTGAATGACCTGAACCACGACCAAAAAGGAGTATACTGAATAAATCTTCAGTTGTCAATAGAGGAACACCGGGAGGGGTGACGAATAGGATCGCAAGGGCCTCTCCGCTCCCCGGCTGGTTCCCAAGTTGCACTTGGGAACCCGATTGGGCGCGAAGCTGAGCTTCGCAGGCTTGGGCGAAAGTCGCCGAAGTGCAACTTCGGAAACACGGGCGTTCCCAAGTGCAACTTGGGAACGAGTTGGGATGCGGTGCAACTGGGAACGAGTTCAACGAGTCTAAATCTGCGTTCGCACTTGGACTGGGGGTGCGATCGGGGTAAACTGAGGCGGGCATTATTGGTTTGTGAAGTCTTGACTTTGGAAGGACTCTTGAGATGGACAAAATTTCGCGCAGGAGTTTCGTGAAGACCGCGGCAGCGGCGGCGGTGCTGATTGGCACGTCGAAAACGAGCTGGGCGGGGGCGAATGACCGTGTCCGCGTGGCCGTTTGCGGCATCAACGGCCGCGGCAAGTCGCACCTGGATGGGTACGCAAACGTAAAGGATGTCGAGGTCGTCACCTTGTGCGACCCGGATTCGCGCTTGTTCAAGCCGCGGGTCGAAGACTTCTTCACCAAGAAGAACAAGCCCGAGCCCAAGGTCGAGCAGGACATCCGCAAGGTCCTCGAAGACAAAGACGTCGACGCGATCTCGCTGGCCACCCCGAATCACTGGCATTCGCTGGCCACGGTCTGGGCGTGCCAGGCCGGCAAGGACGTATACGTCGAAAAGCCGATGACGCACAACATCTTCGAGGGCAAGAAGGTCATCGAAGCCGCGAAGAAGTACAACCGCGTCGTCCAGCACGGCACGCAGCTTCGCAGCAATCCGGGCTTCCGGGAAGGCATCCAGGCGCTCAAGGATGGCGCCATCGGCGACGTCTACATGGCCCGCTGCGTGTGCTACAAGTGGCGTCCCGACATCGGCCCCGCCCATGCCGGCACCCCGCCGGAAGGCCTGGACTGGAACATCTGGCAGGGCCCCGCGCAAGAACAGCCCTTCATGCTGAACGAGAAGGGCGAAGGCGCCCACGTGCACTACTTCTGGCACTGGATCTGGCCGTACGGCAACGGCGACATCGGCAACCAGGGCGTACACCAGCTCGACGCGGCCCGCTGGGGCCTCGGCGTCGATGTACCCTACCGCGTCGCCTCGATGGGCGGCATGTTCCTCTGGGACGACTCCAAGGAAATCTTCAACGTTTCCTCGACCTCGTTCATGTTCAAGGGCCAGGACGGCAAAGACAAGATGATGACGCTTGAAGTCCGCCCCTGGTGCACGAACGATGAGGTCGGCGGACGCTCTTTCGGCGTGCTGTTCTACGGTTCGAACGGGTATATGTCCTTCCCGAGCTACGACGGCTACAAGATCTTCGAAGGCAAAGACGGCAAGCTCGTGAAAGAGAACAAGGACGGAAACGAGGTCAACCACTACCAGAACTTCATCGATTGCATCCGCGCCAGGACTCCCGAAGGCGTCAACGCGCCGCCGACCGATGGGCACTACTCCTCGGCGCTGTCGCACTACGCGCTCACCGGCGCGCGCGTCAACCGCGTCCTCGAAATCGACACGGACACCATGCAGGTCAAGAACGACGACGAAGCCAACACCCACCTGACCCGCGTCTACCGCGAACCGTTCGTGGTGCCGGAAGAGGTGTAATTACCGCGCAAGCCCGCGCGTATTGAACATTTCAAAGTCCCACGATCGGAAACCGGGGAAAGCCACCGCGCCTCCCCGGTTTCCTGTTTTCCTGGAGCGATTCAGAATTGCATCCGCAGCCAGACCTCTTCTTTCAGTCCCGAAGGGACGAAGGAAAGGGACTGGACCGGTTTTGATGCGCCCCGCCGCTGGACGGAGCGATTGGAACCTGGATTGAGGCAAACACGTCGATGGCCGCGCACGGTCAAAACCGGTACCTGTCCCCCTCACAGCGCTGCGAGAAGGACAATCCCGATCCTTCATCTCTACGGGACTCTATGCGTTGAAGGCGGCGACGCGCTATTCTCCGACGGTTCGCCAGAAGGCTTCTATTGGGTGGCACCTTCAAGCCGCGTGACGCAGTCGCGTGGATTGTGGGTGTCTTCCTCCCTC
>JAVEWL010000489.1:0-4653 GCA_034004565.1 FCB group bacterium
CGGACGAGTTCTCCTCCGGCCAGTGCGACGCGGCCCTCTTGCCCGTCCTCGGCGTACTGCGCAAGACCCGCGCGCGCATCGTCCCCGGCATGGGCGTTTGCACATCGGGTTTGGCCACCAGCGAACGCCTGCTGTGCCGCGTACCTCCGCCGGAGATAAAGACCCTATCCGTGCGCCCGGGGGATGTCCTGAGCGCTGATCTCGCCGTGATCCTGCTCGCGGAGTTGTATTCCGCTCATGCCGAAGTTGTAACGGATAGGTCCGGCGCCGACGCGTTCGTTCTATCAGGCGACGCGGGATTGGACCCAGGCGAGGAAACCGGACAGTCATTGGACCTCGGCCAACTGTGGGACAATCTCACAGGACTGCCGCTGATCATGGCCGTCTGGGCGCTGGGAGACACCGCCTCGACCGCCATCTTGCGCACTGTCCTCACGCAGTCCTTCCAATCTGGTCTGGAGAACCTCGACCAAATTGCCGAAGAGGGCGCGGCCGGGCGCGGGATCGATGGCGGATCGGCAACGCACTACCTCCACGCATTGCACTATCGCGCCGGCGCCGCGGAAATGGACTCCATGCGAACGCTCGTAACCCTGGCCCGCAAACACGGGCGCTGTCCGGCCGACACGCCGCTTATGTTCTGCTGATTTCCGGCGGGGGCGGGGGCGCTTCCTCAAGCGTGACGGTCGTGGGTCCCCCCATCATCACGGTCGTAGGCAGGATTATCTCGACAAGGCGTTCGTCGCCGTCCATGCCGACCACGTGCTCCGTCTTCTCGACTCCCGCCGGACTCACGAAATGGACGTTCACGTCAACAACGTTGCGCGGGATGCGCAGCACCATTCGCTTGATGTGCAGCGGGCTGTCGAAGGCAATCCGCACGCGCTGACGATACCGGTCCCCGAACTCCTGCTGGTACTCCAGCGAGCCAAGGCACACCGGCGTAAACAGCGGCGCCCGGAGGCTGTTGACGTTCTTCGGCAGATTGGGCCGGATCCACAGGCTCTTGTCGGGCACGTCCAGGTAGAACCCTTCCAGCGCATAGAGCACATGCCACACCGACGTCGAACCCATGTGCCGGTCCGATCCCCAGCCCACCGCGCGCGCATTGGCGCGGTCCCAGGCAAGCGGCTGGTTGAACGCCCGGCCCCCCTCCGCGTGAATGTCGTGGTGGATATTGCTGAGGCAATAGAACCCGCGGTTAGGGTCCCCCTGATGAATATGCAGGCACGCACAGTGCGTCGCATAGAACGCCGGCCAGCTCAATTCCGGCCGTTTCTCTGTCTTGATGCGACGCTCCGCGCTCGACTTCTTCACCTTGGCCCGCTCGCGGTACGGCGCCTCGGTCATCTGCCACATCGCATCCAGCGCCTTCTGAATATGCGAATCCGGAAACAGATGCCCCAGGCAAAGGAAGTCCGCGTACCACTGACCCGCAAGCTGGCCCGTGTGGCAACCGTCCTCGCGCGCATCCTCCCGGTTCGAGGTCTTCTCGTTGTCGCAGAAAAGGCGGTAGTACCCCTTCTCCTCGATCCACAGGCATTGTTCGAAACGTTCAATCGCCTTCGGAATCAGTGCCTCATACGGCCGTGCATCCTCGGGAAATCCCAGCTTGCGCGCCAGTCGCGCAAAGGCCCGCATCGCCACGATCCACAGGCTGGACGTATAGCTGTTGATGCCGAAGATGGGGTAATTGTCGAAGGTCGTCGAGATCCCGTACTGCTCGGGCAGGCCGTCCTTGTCCTCATCCTTGGTCAGCATGTACTCCATGGCTTCCTTGAGCCGTGGGTACAACTGTCCGATGGCCGCGCGCCGGCCCGTCATGTAGAAATTCCGGTACGCCATCAGAACGAACTTCGGGTTCACGTCGATGAGTTCGTCCGGGAGGTTGCCATAACCCGGGGAGTCAATTCCCAGGCGGCCCAAATGACGATAGATGCGGCCAGGCGCATCGGGATCCTGCGCGCGTCCCAACTGCGCCATCTCGCGGTGCTCCAGCTCCGGAAACAGCAGCAGCGCCCCGAGCGAACTGTGGAACCGCCGGTCCACGGAACCCATCAGCGGATCCGCGGGCGTTTCCATCATGGCAAAGCGCCCATCCTTGGCCAGAAAGGTGTTCGTCGAGAATACGTAGTTGTTGTTCACCAGCATGCGGCTGAACCACGGCGGGAGCGACGACGACAGAATGCGCCGCTGCCACGCTTCCACGGCGTTGGCGTAGTAGCTGTAATACTTCAAGCCACGGACGGCCACGGCCACGGCGTCCCTGTAGGCGTTCGTATAGGCATTGCCGTAATCCACGCCGTCCACTTCGAAGCGAGGGCAATACCACGTGAGCACAAACACAAGATGATGTGACGATTTCGGCCCCAGCTCCGTCGAACAGCACACCGCACCCGAATGCGCCGCGGGGTCCGGCGTGAACTCATTGCCCGCGTTGCCTTCGTAATAGAAACTCTGCCAGAAGTCCGCCACCGCCGACGGGTCGCGCTCATTCCACGAACGCACCGTCACCTCGGCCTCCCGGTGCGGCTGCGCGATCAGACAATAATGGCCGTGCGCGTTCGATTGCGGCTCCTCCGTCCCCCCGAACTCCAGGCCGATATAGCTCAATTGGCGGGCATCGCGCGAATCCTCCTGCGCGGGCCGCGCTCCCTGCGGACTGAGCGAATTCAGCGGAATCGGTGTAATAGGGCCCCGGTCCTCGGGAAACAATCCATTCACGCAGCCGTTCAGGTTTTCCCAGTTGAAAACCACCGAAGCGTCGTACACGTCGTGGGTAAGATTGGTGATGTCCAGAGACAAGTACAACACCGGCAAGGTGGACGAGTCGAGATCATACGGAATGATTGGCGCAAATGCCCGCCACTTCACCTCCAGCGGAAAGCGCGCGTCGTTAAGATGGTACCGCGCGGCAGGGTAGAGACCGCGCCACGTCAACTGTTCTTCGGTCGCGAACGGCGGCACAACCCCCGCCTGCTCGAAAGGCACCTCCGAACTCGCCTGAAGAACGCGCGTGATGACCTTCCCGCGGCGCGCCGCCCGGACAGCCAGAAAGGACCCGCCCGATACGGGGATGCGCGTGTCGGAGGTGCGGTTGTTGTTGATGGTGATATTGCGGAGCCGGCCGTCAAGCCCCAGCTCGATGCAGCCCGTGCCGATACCGCCAATCGGCACGCCCGCCGGCGCGGTATTCAGTTCCTGTGTAATCTCTACAGCCATTCTATTTCATGCGTATCTGTAGTTAGCGCCCCCGGCGGCATCGCGGCTGAATGATCGGCGCCCTTCCACATCAGTCAAAATCCTTCAGCATGACCACCGCGTCTTCGTTGTTCTTCGGATAATAGCCCTTCCGAATCCCCACCGGCCGAAACCCCAGGCTGACGTACAGGCTGCGCGCCACCTGGTTGGACACGCGCACCTCCAGCGTGGCGCGCGTCGCGCCGATGATTTCGGCCTCGTCCAGCAGATGGTCCATCAATTTGCGGCCGAGACCGCGCCCACGGTAGACGTCCTTTACCGCCACGCTCGTGATGTGCGCCTCGTCAACCACCAACCAGAAACCGCCGTATACTGCCAGTTCCTCTCCAAGAAAGCCCACATAGAAATAGGACCGCGCCATGCGGATCTCGTCCTGGAACATTCGCAGGGTCCAAGGCTCCGGATACGCCTCGACCTCGATCGCCATGATGGCTTCCAAATGTTCTTCGTGAAGCGGAAAGAACTCGAGTACGGACGATTCGCGGACACTCATGACAACGCCGCTCGTTCCTTTTTTTCTTCGGGTTGCGATTTGCGCAGGTAGATCGGTACGACCGCCGCGGCATCGGTGGACGCGCCCTCCTCCAAGCGCTGAAACGCTTCCCAGGCGACCGCGGAAGCGCGCGGCACGGCGCAATGCCCGGGAGCGAAGAAGGCCTGGGGGAACCGCTTGCGAATTGCGTCCGCGTAAAGCGTCGCCCCGTCCCCGAGAAACACCGCCGTGTCAGGCACATCGTTCAAGAAATCGTCAATCGAGCACACGCGATCGGGCGTCAGCTTGGTCCTGATTCCGCCCCGATACGCGTACACTGCCCCGAAAACCTCGTGCATGCGCGCATCAAGAAGGGGACACACAACCCCCTCTGTAAAAACTCCCAGCCCCGTCATCGCATCCAGCGTGGGCACGCCCGCCAGCGGAAGCCCCTGTGCCAGCGCAAGCCCTTTCCACGTGGCGATGCCGACGCGAAGACCCGTAAAGGATCCCGGCCCCACCGAAACGGCAAGCGTGTCCACCTGCCCAAGACCCATGCCCCCCTCGGACAAAACCCAGTCAACGGTTTCCAGCAGGCGCTCACTATGTTTGCGGCCCGAAAGCACGACTGTTTCGGCAAGTATTTGCCCCGATCGGGAAAGACAAACCGTGTTTACCGGCGTACTGGTATCTGCTGCCAGGATGACCATTCGACGTTCCAGCCCTCGTTACTGCACGGCTTACAACAGAAGTGCGTGCGAAGCTCGCTGCGGATAAGCGAGCCGGGAAAGTTCCACCGGAAAATGCTCGCCCCGGCGCCGGAGAAATACGCGGACCTCCTGCGACTCCGCCGGGGACTCTGGGCTGTTGCGCCTCAGAGGATGTTACGGCGCGGGTTCGACTTCGATTTCGATTACATC
>JAVEWL010000490.1:0-4632 GCA_034004565.1 FCB group bacterium
GTCTGCTCGTTCCGGTGCAGGAGGGAGTCGCCGACGCCGTGTTCGGTTCGCGCTTCCTGACGGGCCGCTACCGTCGCGCGATGTTCTTCTGGCACACCTTGGCCAACAAGACCCTCACGCTCGCGAGCAACATGCTCAACGACCTGAACCTGACAGACATGGAGACGTGCTACAAGCTGGTGCGGGCCGACATCCTGAAGAATCTCGTGATCCGCTCCAAGGGATTCGATCTCGAACCGGAACTGACGGCCAAGCTGGCACGCTGGGGAGCAAGGATTTACGAAGTGCCGATCTCCTATCGTGGGCGAACCTATGCCGAGGGGAAGAAGATCGGCCCCAAGGACGCGCTCATGGCGTTCTCCGCAATGGTGAAGTACCGGTTCTTTGATGTCCAGTACTGCCGTCACGACGGATTCGTGATTCTGCAATCCCTGCGCCGCGCCCGCAAGTTCAACCGCTGGCTGTTCACGCAAATCGAGCGCTTCCTGGGAGACGAGATTCTCGAGGCCGGCTGTGGGATCGGCAATCTCTCCGAGCTCATGCTCAATCGCAAACGACTCGTTTGCATTGACTTGGATGATTTTTACGTGGATCGGCTTGGACAAGCCTACGGTTATCTGTCCAATTTCAGCGTCGAACGGGCGGATTTGACCTCGGCGAACGACCTTCAAAAAGCCATCGACAACCGCCCCGTCGATTCCGTGATCTGCCTCAATGTGCTGGAACACATCGAAGCAGACCAGGAGGTCCTCAGCCATCTTTACGACGTCCTGAAACCTGGTGGCCGAGCTGTCGTTCTTGTGCCGCACGATCCTTCGCTGTTCTGCGGGATCGACGAAACGCTCGGGCACTTCCGTCGCTATACACGCAAGGAACTCTCCGCGAAGATGGAGGAAGCCGGGTTCAAGGTTGTGAAGTGCTGGGGCTTCAACCGGTTCGGTGCTGTCGGGTGGCGGATTTCCGGCAAGATCTTGGGAAAGAAGACGATTTCGCCCCTGCAGATGACCATCTTCGAGTTCCTGATGCCCCTCGTCAGGCTTCTCGAGAAGTTCCCATTTCATTCGCACAACAGCGTGATTGCCGTGGGCGAAAAGCCAAAGACCACCGAGTAAGCTGCGGGAGATAAGCCCATGACACCGCCAGATACCCTGATCGCTGTTGCCGATTATGGGATGGGCAACCTTCACAGCGTGCGCAAGGCGCTGGAATCGCTCGGTGCCACCGTGACCGTAACGGACGATCCGGCTGAGCTTGAATCGGCTCCAGGCTTCATTCTCCCGGGCGTGGGTGCTTTCGGCGACGCCATGCAGGGGCTGCAAGTGCGCGGCATTCTTGAGACTGCCCGCAACCGCGCGGCGGAAGCGGCGGGGGGAGGGCGCCCTTTTCTTGGGATTTGCCTGGGCATGCAGGTGCTTGTGGACGAAGGGGAAGAGGACCCGGGCGTTCGCGGTCTCGGCGTCATCGCAGGGACTTGCCCGCGCCTCGTGCGCAGCACCGTCAAGATCCCGCACATGGGTTGGAATTCCCTGATGTTTCGCCAGTCCGACAACCCTCTGTTCGATGGACTCGGGGACTCGCCGAGCGTTTACTTCGTCCACAGCTACGAGGTGAGGCCCAGCGACCCGGGCGATGTTGCAGCAGTTGCGGACTACGAGGGCGAGGTCGTTGCCTCGCTTCGGCGGGCAAACCTGTTCGCCACGCAGTTCCACCCTGAAAAGAGCCAGAAGGTTGGCCTCGGTATTCTGGCGAATTTCATCGCGCTGGTTCGTGAATCGGCCTGATCGTTCAGGGAGCGAAACGCTCGAAGTATCGGCCGCCGTAAAGACACCCGGCTGGCTGGGTACCGTCTGGCAGAAACTCGATGACATCGACGGCGTGGGCCCGGGCGAGCGCATCAAGCAGCGCCCGGTCTTCCTGGGGTCTTCGTGGTGCGAAGCGTGTTTCGTCGATTCGCGCCAGGGAAATCGGGGCCCCGCTGTCCGTACGAACCGTCAACGAGCCTTGGCTGCCGGGGGCGAACACCAGCAGATCCCCCGTGCCCGGTTGCCGGTAAGTGCCAGCAAGGTCGCGTGGAGCGAGCAGCGGCGGACGGGCGGGATTGAAGTCCGTTCGTGGCAGGCCAAGCCTGCGGAACAGAGTCCGCCAGACTTCATCAAACAGTGGGGGCAGGTATCGCTCGTCCGTCAGGATGACGACGGCAGTTCGCTGCTGGGGGAAGAACACGAGTTCTCCCCCGGCTCCGGGAGCGGAACCGGCCTGCCGCAGCCAAAGCAGGTGCCCGTGCTCATCGAAGCCCGGCGTGAAGCACAACAGGTCCGCGCTGCTCGGCTCATCGGACCAGCGACCCAGCAGGTCGGCGGCCAGTCTTTCCATGTCGGAGCGCGTGGCACACAGCCCGCCGGAGCCCCTGCCCAGTCCGGACAAATCGCGGGAGCAGAATCGCACGCCGCCAAGTCCGCGTGGTGAAAGAACGCGCGTCTTCACAAGATCATCGAAGGGTGTTCCGGTGGCTTGCTCGGCTGCATCCGCCAACAGGTCGTACCCCGCATTCCAGTAGAGGTACCGGAGTCCCGGCGGCGTACGGGCAAGGAAACGCCCATCCACCACGGCGAGTCCGGAAGTGTGTTCCAGAAGATGGCGGATCGTTGGCACCGGCGATCCGGGGAGGGAAGCGCCAAGCAGCCGCGGCAGATACAAAGAGGCCGGGGAATCCAGGTCCATGATCCCCTCCCGTGCGAGCGATTCGATGACGAGCGCCGTGAACACCTTGCTGATCGAAGCCAAGTGGTACTCATGCCCGGCATCGTCCCCATTGGCGTCCATTGGGAGATCGATGCGAAGGGGCAACGCTCCGGAAGCAAGCACAGTGACGGACAGGCGGGAATTCCCGGCGCGCTGACGCACCCGCTCCAAGTCCCCTTCCAATCGGTTTACGGTTCGGGAATCCCAGGCGACTGGGGCGCTGCCAAGGGAAGGTGAAACACAAGACTCGAGCAAGATCGCGAAGGCGAACAAGAGTAGGATTTCTGTTAGTCTCAACTCAGGACAGCGGGCATGCCGTTTGAGCTTGCCGGTTTGCCTTGGTCCAAGCGAGAGATGACGGAACAGGCGATTGCGGATGGCTGGCCAAACGATCACGAGACTGGATTCCGAAATGGGATTCGGCAAGATCGCCGGACAGGAGGCATTGAAGGCTTGACCCTGTTGGACTTCGGGCGCTTTCTCAATCCATAGCGTCTTGGAATGCGCCCGGCGGCTGTGCCTTGAGCAAAGGACCAGTCGGCCTGCCGATGCGACTCATACCAAACGGGGAGCTGGATCTCCAACGTGCCCGCCCCATTTCTCACCCCCCTGTCGTTGGCAGGCTCGACAACTCCCATGGGTTTTGTCGGCTCGATCATACTGGGCGCAATTGCCATCGCGGCGCTGGCCCTGGCCGTCGCCGTCTATGTTCGCGACTCCCGAAAGAGAAAAGAGGCAGCCGAAGCCCTTGAGTCGATGGCGGACCCGGGCTTGGTTGATGCCACTCCCGCCCAGCACTCTCAATCCGGCACGCTTGATGCCGATGACGAGACCCTCCCGATTGCTGCGCCGCCCAAGGCTGGAGAGGAGCCAACCGCACCCGGAGTTCCGTCACGCGACGAAGCCCTGGAAGCCGAAAGAAGCGGCGACTACCTGAAGGCAGCGGATCTGCATCATGTGCGTTGCGACTTTGTCGCCGAACGCAGCGCACTCAGGAAGACAGTGGAATACCGCCGCCTTGCGGAACTGGAGTTTGCTCTCGGAAATCCGCACCGTGCCGCCATGGCCCTGCGAAATGCCCTGGAACAGGACCTCACCGCCGAGGACGTGCGGTTGGAGCTCGTGCAATGCCTTCTCGACGAGGGGAGCATCGCCGAAGCCTGCAAGATGATCGACTCACTGCGAGACTCCAATGCTTCCAAGGATTTCAAGGCGTCTCCCCGGTTCCTGAGCATCGCAGCCAGGAGTTTTCAGGCCGTTGGCGAATTTCGAATGGCAACGGAGCTTTGCAACGCGTCGTTCTCCGCGAGCAATTCCATCGGCGACGTCTCCACGCGTTGCATCTACCTGAACAAAATGGCTCTTCTTGCTCGCACACCGCCGGTGCGGGCCACGGATGAAATCAGCCAGCGTTTCATGCCAGCCGTCTTCGAGGCCGAGGATGACACGCGAAGTCCCTTCCTTGGAGGCACGAGCACGGCAGCGGCGGCCGGAAACGAAAGCATCAACGCGCTGCTATCGCCCTACGAAGTCATTGTCGGGCATGTGGCGCTTGGAGGGTATCATAGCGAAACCCCGGTCTCGGTTCGCTCGATCGCGTCAACCGCCTCGCGATTGGAGTTGGCGCGGCTGATTGGCGAGCGCCCAACCTCCGTTGTTTTCGAGGGGGTGGACAAGTTGCTCGATTGCCCGGTTGCCATCCGTCTCTCGCGCATCTCCATCGAGGGCAACGACATGGCGCTGATCCGCGATCGCATCCGTGCCATCGCGGCGTTGAACCATCCGAACCTGAGCAAGATCACCTTCGCCGACCGCTTTGGGCCCGTCGTGCGAATCGTCTCGGAATATCACGGCGGCGGGACACTCGTGGGGCTGCTCGATCGCCTGGGC
>JAVEWL010000491.1:0-4625 GCA_034004565.1 FCB group bacterium
TCTGGTCCGTGAAGCCTGAAGGCGACATGCTCATGCCCGCGGAAAAGAACTTCACGGGCGACGTGTTCACCACCGACGACCGGCGCGGCGATTTCGAGTTCAGCGAGACGGGCCTGGTGCGCGAGTGGACACAGCTTCCCGAAAACGCCGACAAGGTCTGGCGCCTCACATACACGCCCAAAGACCCCGTTACGCTTCCTCCCGGCGAGTATTTCTTCAGCCACGACGCGGTCATCCACGAACCCATTGGCGCGCTCTGGGTGTCGCCCGTTTCGACGCTGCCCTTCCTGCTGGCCGGCGCCGGGACGGACGGGTCCCCTTGGGGCCTGATGTGGTTCCCCTTCGGCGCAGCCGGCGGCCGCGGCTCGATTCCGCCCGGGAAGACGATTGTTCCCGAGCCCGCGAGCGCGGCACTGCTCGGCCTCGGCGTGATGGGATTCTCCGGCATCGCCTGGCTCCGTCGCCGCAGACGCAAGTAACGTTCCTGCGATATATACACGTTGCCACGGTGCATCCAGCGTGAGTGAGTTGTATAGGCTTTGGAACCGTATTCTGTGGGTTCTTCCCCGAAGGTCTGGTCTTCTGGTGGGATGGAAGGGCCACGCTGGAGCACGGATGTGAAGTCTGCTTCCGGTTCAAGAAGATTGTCTCTCGCAGTGGCGCCGCCGCTCCTTCTGGTGTGCGTAGCGGCTTTGTGCGTATGGGGAACCTTCTCAAGGGCCGACCGGGAACTGCGTACCGAGCTTCTGGCGCAGGCGCACCTGGTCGCTCCGGCAATAAATCTCGACCGCATCCTTGCGCTCTCCGGTTCGCCGGACGATGAGAACACGCCCAATTACACCCGTCTCAAGAACCAACTCGCATACATCCGGATGGCCAACCCGCAGTTTCGCTTTATTTCGCTGCTGGGCCGGAGGGCCGACGGAACCATTTTCTTTTTCCTGGACAGTGAACCGCCCCAGTCGGAACTGAGTTCTCCTCCCGGGCAAGTCTACGAAGAGGCCAGCCTCAACGTCCGCAGAGCATTTGAAGCGCGTGTTTCCGTCGTTGACGGGGCCATGCCCGATCGCTGGGGGGACTGGGTTTCGGCGTTGGTGCCGCTGATCGACCCGCTCACGGGAAACGTGGCGGCGGTACTGAGCATGGACGTCGATGCACGGGACTGGATGACGCACGTGGCCGCAAAGGCGGCCTTGCCCACAGGCTTGGTTCTCGTGCTTCTGATCGGCCTGGGTACCGTCCTTGCCACGCTCCGGCGCGTGGATGCTTCCGCAAAACCCGTACTGCGGCGCCTGCTGCCCTCCCTGGCGGCCATCATGATCTTCCTGGTGGCGGGCGCGGGTGTCCTTCTGTGGCAGCAGCACGTGAAGTTCCTGTCCGTCGAGGCCTCGGCCGACATCACCAAACTCGCCAACAATCTCAAAGCATCGCTCGCGCAACAGACTCCAGGGCTTATTGCCACCGCCCAGGTTGTTGCCGCGGACCCGGACACGAAGGTTGCCCTGCGCCAAGGAGACACCGAGAGGCTGCTCTCCATTTGGAAACCGGTGTTTGCGAACCTTCAACGCGAAGGCAGGGTGGCGCAGTTGCTCTTTGTCGACACTTCACGAGCGTGCATTGCCCGCATCCATAAATCCGAAGTGCGCGATGACCAACTCGACCGCTACCTCGTCCTGGAAGCGGAGCGTACGCGCCAGGTGGCCTCGGGACTGGACCTTAATGCCAGGGGCGAATTGGTCGTTCGGGTGGTGCAGCCGGTTCTGGAAGAGGAGGCTCCGGTCGGTTATATCGAAATAAGCAGGAAGATTGAAGACGTTTTTCAGGAACTGCATATGCAGTCCGAGATCGAATTGGGTGTGCTGATTCGCAAGGAATTGCTGAATCGACCGGTATGGGAAGAAGGCATGCGCGATCTGGGGCGCGAGGCCAACTGGGACCGCTTCGCGCGATCCGCGATCGTCTACACCTCGCAGGAACGCTTGCCCGACCCGTTTTCGTCGTGGGTCGATCACATCCAGGACGGTCGAGCGTCCGAAAGGGTGCCCCAAAACATCGAAGTGGACGGATCGCACTGGCAGGCATCCGCGATGCCCTTGCAGGACGCCTCGGGAAAACAGATAGGCAACCTCCTCATCCTGCGGAACATCGACACCGAAGGCGTAGGTTTTGCCCATCTGATCATGATCTTCGGAGCCACCAGCACGGTGGTGCTGGCGCTGTTGCTCGGCTTTATCTACATGCTGCTGCGCCGCACCGACGCCAGTATTCGCGCGCAGCAGGAGGCGCTGCGCGAAAGCGAGCAGGCGTACCGGAGCCAATTCGTCGAAAACTCGTCCTCCATGTTCCTGATCGATCCCGCCGACGGTTCGATCGTCGACGCCAATGCCGCCGCGCTCAATTTCTACGGCTATTCGCGCGAGCAAATCCTCGCCATGAATATCGGTGACATCAATACCCTGCCTTTTTCAAAGATTAGACAAGTCATGCAGGCTGTCCACAACGAAAATGGAAAACGGTTCGAGTTCCAACACCGCCTGGCCGACGGATCGCTGCGCGACGTGGAAGTCGCCGTCACCGTTGTGAAATTCGGAAACCGCACCCTGCTGCACTCCATAGGCCAGGACATCACCGAGCGCAAGCGGGCGCAACGCGCCCTGCAGCGCGAGCAGCTCTTCAATGAAGCGCTCCTGAGCAGCCTGCCGGGCATCTTCTACCTCTATGCGTATCCCGAAGGCACCCTGGTGCGCCACAACAAGAACCACGCAATTCTTCTCGGCTACGAAGAGGACGAAATCGAAGGCCGCCACATGAACTCCTGGCACCCGCCCGAGGCGGTTGAAGCGGTTCGCCAGGCCATCGAAGGGGTGATGGCGCGCGGACAAGGGGTCATCGAGTCCCCCCTGCTGACGAAGGACGGTCGCCAAATTCCATTCCTCATGACCGGAATTCGCCTCGAGGTCGAGGGGCAGACGTACCTCATGGGCGTCGGAATCGATATCACCGAGCGAAAGCGCGCCGAGGAAATGATCGCGAAGCGCCTGGTCGCCTTGACACAGCCAATGGACGACGGAAGCATCAGTTTCGACGACTTGTTTGACCTGAATGAGATTCAGCGCATTCAGGATGAGTTCGCCCTGGCTACCGGCGTGGCTTCAATCATCACGCATCCCGACGGCTCCCCCATTACCGCGCCCAGCAGCTTCACCCGGCTCTGCAACGAGATTATCCGGGGAACCGAAATGGGATGCGCAAACTGCTTCAAGTCGGATGCGGTGATCGGGCGACCGCATCCCGACGGACCCATCGTCCAGCCTTGCCTGAGCGGCGGGCTGTGGGACGCGGGCGCCAGTATCGTCGTGGGGAACCGCCATATTGCCAACTGGCTCATAGGTCAGGTCCGAGACGAAACGCAAAAGGAAGAGAAGATCAGAGCGTATGCCCGCGAAATTGGCGCGGACGAAACGGACGCCGCCAAAGCCTTCGCCGAAGTGCCGGGCATGTCTCTCGAGCAGTTCAACCAGGTGGCTAACGCGCTTTTCACCCTCTCAAATCAACTTTCCACGACCGCGTACCAGAACGTCCAGCAGGCTCGATTCATCACCGAGCGCACGAAGGTGGAAAACGCCCTGCGCGTGAGTGAAGAGCGTTACAGGGCCTTGGTGGAGAATGCCAACAGCATCATCATTCGCCTGAACAGCGAGGGCAAAGTCACATTCATCAACGAATTCGGCCAACGCTACTTCGGCTACGCCGAGGAAGAGATCGTCGGACGACACGTGGTGGGTACGATCGTTCCCGAGAGCGATGCGACCGGTCGCCTGATTCATGAGTTGATAAAGGATATAGGCTCTCATCCCGAAGACCGCAGGCTGGTTGAGAACGAGAATGTGCTGCGCGACGGCACCCGGGTCTGGATCTCCTGGACCAACAAGCCGATCTTCGACGAGAACGGGCAACTGCGGGAAATCCTCTGCGTGGGCATCGATGCCACCATGCGCAAGCGGGCCGAGGAAGAAAAGGCCAAGCTGGAAGGCCAACTCCTGCAGGCCCAAAAAATGGAATCGGTGGGACGCCTCGCGGGCGGCGTGGCCCACGACTTCAACAACATGCTCGGTGTCATTCTGGGATACACCGAATTGGCCCTGGAGGAACTGGGGCCCGCGCATCCGCTGCACGCCGACCTCACCGAAATTCGAAAGGCCGCCGAGCGTTCCGCCGACCTTACCCGGCAACTGCTGGCGTTCGCGCGCAAGCAGACGGTCTCACCCAAGATCATTAACCTGAACGACGCGGTGTCGGGCATGCTCAAGATGCTCCAGCGGCTCATCGGCGAGGATATCGACCTGCTGTGGCTTCCCGGGGAGAACCTCGAGCAAGTGCGAATGGATCCCTCGCAAATCGACCAGATACTGGCCAATCTCTGCGTGAACGCGCGGGACGCCATTGCCGATGTGGGCAAGGTCACCATTGAAACCGAGAACTGCACCTTGGACGAAGAGTTTTGCATCGCGCACGTAGGTGTCGAGCCCGGCGATTATGTGCGCCTGAGCGTAAGCGACAACGGATGCGGCATGAGCAAGGAAACGCTGTCGCACCTGTTTGAGCCCTTCAGATCGGAAGAGCAC
>JAVEWL010000492.1:0-4612 GCA_034004565.1 FCB group bacterium
TGCGGGAATGTACGCGCTTCGCAACGGCTGGGGCGTCAACGACATCTACTTCGCGCTTCATTGCTCACCGCCCGGCCTCAGCAGCCACGACCAGCCCGACAACGGTACCTTCGAACTCTACGCGCACGGACGCTGGCTCATGAACGACACGGGCTACTACACCTACGGGCACGATTCCGAATTGCGCAACTGGCACCGGCAGACGCGCGTTCATCAGACACTCACCCTCGACAATCGCGACTCGGAGATACAGGGAAAACACCTCTTGTGGCAATCCGCTCCAGGCTTCGATGTTGTTGCCGTCGAAAATGCCGCCTACCCCGGCCTGATTCACCGGCGGACGGTGTGGTTCGTCGACCGCGCCTTCTTCGTCGTCCTCGATGAAGCCATCGGCGACGCCCCCGGAACGCTCGACCTCCACTTCCAGTTCGCACCCGGCGAAGTGCGGATGGATATCCCCGGCAACCGGGTCTTCACACGCTTTGACGATGCCAATGTATTGGTGGCTTCCGCCTCTGATATTAGTTTGGAGGAGGAAGAGGGCTGGACCGCCTGCGAGTACGGCTCCCGCGAAACCCGAAAGGCCGTCCGCTTCAGTCATGCACAACCCGCCCCCGCGGCCTTCCTTACGCTCATCGTCCCCTACAAGGGAAACACGCCCCCGGAAGTCGCCGCCACATTCTCCCCCACTTTCCAACCCGGCGCCGCTCTGGCCGAAGTCCAAGCGAAAGCCTTCGACAAGTCCTGGACGCTGCGCCGAGACCTCGCAACAGGGGACGCGTCCGTTCGAGCCGTTCAGGATTGAATTCCCGCTCGAATCCAGTCCTTCGGCCGGGTTGCGCGGAGGAACGCGGTACTTGCATAATGCTGCTGCTCTACCCTCAACACGATATCTGTTCCTTCTGCCTTCCGGTTTCGTTGCCCCCCCCTTTCGGGCGCGAAGTTTCCAGGAAACCGACAAGAGGCTTCCAATCACACGACTGGATGATTGCGATCGCGCAATAACATTTGAAAAAGGAGCCGGGTATGCATGCTGATACGCGAGGAAAATACGCGCTGGGGCTGTTCTTGCTGTTCCTTACGGCCGTGGGGTCGGCTCAGGCGGACGCCATCATCTTCGACGGAGGCGGGCCCGACCTTTTCAGCGGCTCGGTGTCGGATGTGGATTGGAGCAGTCCGGCCCAGACCGCAGAGAGTTTTGTGTTGAGTTCCGATGCCAACACCATCACCGACATTCACTGGTGGGGTTCGTATGTCTTTGACGGCGTGGCCCACTTCCCAACAGACCTCTTCACGTTCCAGATCTACGGCGACAACGCCGGGCTTCCGGGCGCCCTGGTGTGGTCGGAGACGGCGACGCTCTCGAATCGGGTGGACACCGGCGACACCTTATCATCAAGCCCCACGTACCATGTATATGCCTACGAATACGTCCTCGCGGCACCCCAGACACTAACCCCCGGAAATGTGTACTATCTCTCCATCTTCAACAACACCACCGGCTACGATTCGGATGACTGGATCTGGGTCACGGCCGGCAACGATTTCGGTGAGGCATTCCAGGAAACCCTCGGCAGCGATAACTGGTACGTTCTCGGCTTCGACCATGCCTTCCAACTCACCGGACCGGGGCGCGTGGTACCCGAGCCGGCGAGCCTGGTTCTTGTCGGACTGGGCCTCGCAGGCTTGGCGCGACGTCGGCTTCGCCGTTCCGCCCTACACCTCCCGCGGCTTCGGTGACACCCTCGGCCAGCTTGACTTCATGGGCACCAAGGAACAGCAGGACCTGCTCGATCCTGGAGGTCGGCGCTACGAGAAGCCCTCGGAACGCACGCGATTTCGCGGTCATCGTTACGTTTGGCGTTCTGAGGTCATTCTAGTCTTTCAGGTCCTTTCCCCGTGCGCTTACGGGAGCCAACCTTGTATAGTTCTCCCTAAGCCATCACAAGGGAGGAAGACCAATGGCGCAGCCGGTTCGCGTAGGCATCATCGGTAGCGGTTTCATCGGCTCTATTCACGCATCGTCCGTACGGCAATGTCCCGACGCCGAACTTGTGGCCATCTCCTCCCCCACACCCGGCCGAGCCGAAGCCCTTGCCCAAAAACACGGCGCGCCCCAAGCCTTCACCGACTACCGCGCCATGCTCCACCTCGAAAACCTCGACATGGTCATCGTCGGCGCACCCAACCATCTGCATTGCCAGATAGCCCTCGATGCCGCCGCCGCGGGCAAGCACGTGGTCATGGAAAAACCCATGTGCCTCAGCCTCGCCGAAGCCGACCGCATGATCGCCGCCTGCGAAGCCGCGCGCGTCAAGCTCATGTATGCCGAGGAACTCTGTTTCGCCCCGAAATACGTCCGCATGAAGCAACTGCTCGACAGCGGCGCCCTCGGCAAGCCGACCCTCCTAAAACAAAGCGAGAAACACGACGGCCCCCACGCCGAGCATTTCTGGGATGTCGATCGCTCCGGCGGCGGCGTGGCCATGGACATGGGCTGCCATGCCATCGCGTTCTTCCGCTGGCTGCTAAACGGCGCGAACATCACCTCCGTCTACGCCCAGATGAACACCCAGGTCCACGGCGATAAGACCAAAGGCGAAGACAACGCCATCCTCCTCCTCGAGTTCGAGAACAACGTGGTCGCCATGGCCGAAGAAAGCTGGACCAAGACCGGCGGCATGGACGACCGCGCCGAAATCTACGGATCTCACGGCGTTGCCTACGCCAACCTCCTCCAAGGCAGCTCGATCGTCACCTACAGCGCCGAAGGCTACGACTACGCCGTCGAAAAAGCCGGCACCACCCGCGGCTGGTCCTTCACCATGTTCGAAGAAGAATGGAACTACGGCTTCCCCCAGGAAATCGCCCACTTCGTCGACTGCGTCCAGAACGACCGCACGCCCCTCGTCACCGGCCACGACGGCCGAGCCGTCCTCGAAGCGCTTTTCGCCGCCTACGCCTCCGCCGGCCAGAAACGTAAAATCCACCTCCCGTTCCAGACCGATGCCCAAAAACCCTTCGACCTCTACAACCCCCGCATCCACAATCCTGCTTGACACAAACCACCAACTCATCCAGCCACCCCCCCCGTCATTGCGAGGAGGCGTCCCACGCCGACGAAGTGATCTCAGAGCCCAAAGCCTATTCTTGTGGCACCCCCTATCAAGGCCCAACCTCAGCGACCCACCATACCGCGGCAGGAAGCATACTTTGTGTGCCTTTTGCATGTAGCAGTCATACACATTTTGCCTTATCTGCGGAACAATGGTATTCTATTCGTAGCGGGTTTCCGGTGGGGGGAATCATGACCGGAATCCCAACCGGCTGCTGGGGATCTCCGACGGCTCAAGAAAGGGGAAGGCAATCATGCAAGTGAACAGGGTTGAACTGCGTTTTGCGGGAGCCAAGCTTGCGGCGGGATTGTGTTTGGCAATTATCGCACTTGCCACGGCCGGATGCCCACGTCCGGCCACTCACGCCCTCGCGCCGGTGGTCCGGGCACTCGCCATCTACGAAGGACAGGAAGCCACCACCAGCCGCACCGTTACACTCAACAACTGCACGGTCCATCGTCCCGTCGTCTACATGGCCAGCGAGTCTCCCGACTTCTCCACTGCGTCGTGGCAGGATTACTCGAAAGCCCCGACTTTCCTGCTTTCGCCCGGCGACGCCATGAAAAAGGTCTACTTCAAGACCATGAACGCCTGGGGCGAGTCCGCCACGGTCTACGACACCATCACCCTCAACGAACCCAGCATCCGTTACGTGAGCGAACAATTCTGGCCCGAATTGCCACAGCCCTGGTATTTCAACGCCGCCGAGGATGTGGCCGTCAACAGCAAGGGCGAGATTGCCATAGCGGATACGGGAAACAACTCCATTGTGCTCCTGGCTGCCGACGGCACTTATGGGGGAAGGGCGGGGGGCAGGCCCGGGAACGGCCTCGCGCAGTTCAGTAATCCCCGTAGCGTCGCGTTCGACGCATCCGACAACCTCTATATCGCCGACACCGACAATAACCGCATTCAGAAGTTCAGTCCGGGAAACAAAACGCCGTGGGAAAGCTGGGGAGGCTACGGCACGGGCAACCGTGAGTTTGCGAAACCCTGGGGAATTGCGGCAGGCGTGTATGGAGAAATCTACATCGCCGACCGTGACAACAACCGCATCCAGAAGCTCTCTTCGAACGGGAACTTTCTCGCGAAGTGGGGTGAGTTCGGGTCGGGAGACAATTGCTTCAAGTCGCCACGCGATGTGGCTGTAGACGCTTCGGGCTTGGTCTACGTGGCGGACACATTCAACTCTCGCATCAAGAAGTTCACTCCGGATGGCGTATTCCTTGAGTCGTGGCGGTATAACGAAGGGGACTGGTTCAGCGATTTTGCACCTGTGCACCTGAAGGTGGATCCCTCTGGGAATGTGTATGCAACTGACTTTGGGTCGTACGGGCTTGTAAAGTTCAGTCCGGATGGCGCGTCCGTCACAAAGCTGGTAACCGAAGTGGAAGGGAACCCTCTGTATTTCCCCACGGGAATGGATTTTGACTCTCTCGGCAATATCTACGTGCCCGAACGCCACAATTACCGTATCCTGATAATCGGGCCGGGCG
>JAVEWL010000493.1:0-4606 GCA_034004565.1 FCB group bacterium
CTGCATGTCCTTGCCGATGGCGATGAGGCAACCTTCCGTTGGGGGGGGAGTGGCTTGAGCCCCGGCGACGGCGCCGGTTAGTGCGAGGAGCAGGATCGCGGTAAGCGACCGGAACTGCCTGTTCATAAGAGAACCCTCCGTTGGGTCGTTTATATCCCCGTGGGGCGTTGCAGGTTTCACATTTCTCTAGCTGAGACCCCGAAGCGCGCGAAAGGTTCGGATAGCGCGGATCACTGATACGAACCCAGGAGTTGGATTCGGCTTTTTGTAACGCTGACCTCCAGGTCGGTCTTGGAACAAAAGGGCCGACCGAAGGGAGGCTTCCTTTAGAAGCCTTTGACGGCCTCCCTTCGGTCGGCCCTTTTGTTCCAAGACCGACCTGGAGGTCAGCGTTACAAAAAGCCTGCGGAACGGCAACATAACCTTGCCCACGGGATTCGGGACTGGTATCCTTTGTCCAGAATGGGAGGATGCCATGCTCAAGCAGATCGCCGTAGTGAATCAGAAAGAGATGCTGGACGCGCTCAGCCGGGCGGCCGGGGAACGCGGCCTGGAAGTGGTGTCGTTGGCCCCGTCACAGCCGTTGCCTCCCACGGTTTCGGCGGTGGTGGCGGCTCCGGCGGACGCGGCCGCGGCACTGGACGCGGCGGTGATGCTGGCGGACCGGAACGAACGCCTGCTTCTGCTTCTTGCGCGCGCGGTGGATTGCCGGGAAGAGTTTCGTCCCGACAGCTCGCGGCGGGTCTTGGAGCATGCGGTGCGGTTTGCCGATGCGATTGGGTTGTCGACGGTGGAAAAGTTGACGTTCGAGCGTGCCGCTTTGGTGCGTGACATCGGCAAGCTGGATATTCCCAACGACATCCTGCTGAAGGATGCGATTCTCACATACGACGAGTGGGAATTGATACGCAACCATCCGGCGCATGGCGCGGCCCTTCTGACGAGCCTGGATCTCCTGGTGGATACGGCGGATATTGTCAAGTATCACCATGAGAATTTTGACGGAAGCGGTTATCCGGAAGGGCTCGAGGGGAAGGCAATTCCACTGGCGGCGCGGGCGATGCGTATTCTGGACACCTACTGCGCCATGACCAGCCGCCGGCGGTATCGCGAGGGGGTGAGCACTTCCGAGGACGCGCTGAAACACTTGCGCGAAGAAAGCGGTACCCGATTTGATCCAAAGTTGGTTAGAATATTCATAGAGTCTGGAATCGCGAAAGAATCCGAATAAGCGATCCGGAATTTCAGTACCATACATCGCGGTGCCTCCCCTCACGACGGTCTGTGCCGTTATCCCAACCTTGTCCTGCCGCGTTCTGGAATGGAGCGCATGTGCAGCTTGAGGATAGTCCCCGCGGTGAACTTGGGTTCACCCGGCGCGGCACACGCACGCATTCGCATGGACGGTTGTTCCTTTCTTACCCTTCCGGCCGCATTGCGGTCTGGAGAGGCGCCAGACCAATCCATCTGTCCCTTTAGTACGTCCGGAACGTTTATCCGGAGCCGGTTGTTTTCCATGTGAGGCTCTTTCGGGAGCCCGGAGGAATGTTTTCAAGGAGGATGTCTATGGACGCACGTGACTTTGAATTGGATTTCCACCTCGATACGCCGGAAGTGGACGACGGGCTTCGCCTTGAGGCGGAAGACCGGCTCCGCCGGCTTGCGACGGGCCATCAAGACATGATTGGCGCCTCGGTGGCGACGGAGCACGTGGCCCCCTATGAATACCGCGCGCGCGTGGTGGTCTACATGCGGCCCGAGAATGTCACCGCCGAGGAGCGGAACGATTCGGCCGAAACCGCGCTTCGCAGCGCCGTCCACTCCATCGAGCGGCAAGTTCGTTCCCAGCGGGAGCGGCGCCGAGAATTCTGGAGACGCTCCTGACCTGAAGGCATGACGGATGCGCGGGTCAATCAACCTAATTGAGGGCGTCGCTACCTTGCAGGAGAGTCAATCGAATGACCTTACAGCCCGAGTTATTCAATGCCGTATCCGCGGACGATGCGTCCCGTCTAAAGGAATGCCTGGAGCAGCGCCCCGAGATGATCCGCGAACGCGATTCGGACGGATGTACGCTTTTGCTGATAGCCGCGCGCGACGGGCGGTTGGACGCGCTGAAGACCTTGGTCGACAGGGGCGCGGACGTGGAAGCCTGTGATCCCTTGTACCGGAGAACCGCCCTGGGATGGGCCGCGTTCAACGCGCATGCCGACGTGGCCGACTTTCTGCTCAAGAGCGGGGCCGATGCGAACGCGGCGGACGCCTACGGCAACACGCCCCTGAAGACGGCGACCATGGGCCGGCAGGGCGCCTGGGACGAGTGGGTGGCGCATTCGCCGCACGATTACGAGGCGATCGTCGATTTGCTGGCCTCGCACGGTGGCAAGGAACGGCACGACGAGATAGACGAGTGATTGCGGTGATTGGGTGGCGATCAGGTTGAGGCGCGACGGCAAACCAGTTCGCCCTTGCCGATGGGCACTACCAACGCGTCCACACGGCGATCCTGCATGGCCCTGTCGATTATCGGCTGGAGCGTTTCGCGATGGTTAATGGCGTTGTCCGCAACGCGCAGCCCTCCCGGGACCAGGCGCGGTACGACCGCTTCGTAGCAGTCGGCGTAGATGTCCTTCTCGGCATCGAGGAAGCAGAACGCCACATTGTCGAGCGCGGAAAGATGTTCGCGCGCGTCGCCGACAATTAATTCGACGACAGCCTCCACACCGGCTTCACGGAACGTTTCGCGCGCCAGCGTCGCCTTTTCTTCCAGGCCTTCGAATGTGATGACGCGACACCTGCGCTCCCGGCAGGCTAGCGCCAGCCAGAGGGTTGAATACCCGGCGCTCGTCCCGATCTCAATAACGAGGCCGGGAGGCGCGGCGGCGGCCATCAATGCCAGAAAGCGCCCCGTCTCCGGTGGGATTTGCCTGAGGCGCTGCAAGCGAGGGGTTCCGTCCTCCCGGTCGCGCGAGTCGATAGTCTCCAGGACATTCATGCGCCGCCGCACGGCTTCGTCCAACGTATTGAACATTCGTTTCTCCCTGGGCCGGTCCAGAATCAAACCCGCAAAGTGTTTTTCGGATTCAATCCCGAGCCGATACAACCCTCATCCCTAAGCCTCCCGCTGGCATCAGATGTGCCAACTGCCGCCCAAAAACCGCCGGAATGACAGTGAGAGCGACAATTTGCGGAACTCCGTCGTTGCCGGCCAAAGTTTGGCGCCATCCTATCCCTTCCGAATTGTATGCGTAATTGTCCGTATTATTCGATTTAGCAGGTCTTTGCGTCAGTGGCGTCCGTGCCGAGTGGATTCCGCAGTTTGGCATCCTTTGTGCATTACCCAATTGCAACACCGGAGTTTTACTGGGAAGGATCCCACGGAGGAACGGACGATGAACAGTGATTGGCTCTACACGATCGACTTGTACGGCGAAACGCCTTTGACGCGCGTCTCGCGCAGCGGGCGGATCGAGATTGCCCGCCTGATGTTGATGACGGAGATCGACGACACGCTCAAGGAAATCGCCAATCAGTCTCCCATGCACCGCGCCGCCTACTGGGGCTACGACGACGCCATCGACGATTTGGTTGCCGAAGGCGTCGACCCGGACGAGTGCGACGCGCAAGGTGAAACGCCGCTTCACAAGGCCGTGCGTCTGGGAAATGACGCGGCCATGGAAGCGCTTATCGATAACGGCGCGGATGTGAACGCGGCAAACCACATGGGTTTGACGGCGCTGCACTGGGCCGCACTGACCGGGCGCGAGGAAGTGACCGAGTACCTGCTCGAGAAGGGCGCGGACGTTCGGGCGCGCGAGTTCGTTCTGGGGGGCATGACCGCCCTGGATTTCGCGCGCATCATGAAGTATATGGATGTCGCCGAACTGCTCGAGACGCACCTGGCCATTTTCTGAACGCCTGAGAGTTTTCACGCGGAAGGCGGAATGCCCGTCGCCACCTGCTGGCGGCGGGCGTTCTGTTTTTGTGGTCCGGCGGAGGTTGAATCGGGATGGGAGAGGCCGCACAATGCCCCAAGGCTGCAAACCGGAGGATCCGTCATGGAAATGGACTGGCGCGTTGTGAAGGCGGCGGTGCGGGAGGTCCTGGAAGAAGACGCGGGGTTCGGCCAGTATGAATTGGCTCGGCGCTGGGAAGACGGCACGCTTGTGCTGAAACCAAACGATTCCGGGCTGCAGAGCAAGGAAATCCCGATTGAGGTTCTCTTCAAGAAGATCACGGCGGTTCGGGAACGTCTTCGTGTGCTCGAGCAGCGCTTAAACAACCATTCCAATCTTTCGCTTGAAGAGAAGGCGGAGTTTCAACAACTTATCAGCCGCGCCTACGGCAGCCTCACCACGTTCAACATTCTCTTTCGTGACGATGACGACAAGTTCGTGGGGATGAAAGGGGAGTAGCGCGCCGTTGCAGCCCCGCGACCGTTTCTAAAATTGGAGGGAATACAAGTCGTGATTACAGCATTGATTGGCGCTATGGTGATGGCGGCGGCGGAGTTGCCTGTGGGGTCGGCCCCGGCGCCGGTGGCGGTGCCGCATTTTCCGGATGCGGCGCATGCGTTCGTGTGGCGGAACTGGTCGCTGGTGCCGGT
>JAVEWL010000494.1:0-4588 GCA_034004565.1 FCB group bacterium
GCCCGCGGCGCCGGCGAAGACGTGCATGTCGCCGGTGTCGAGGAAGTAGGCGAGCGTCAATGTGAGGCCGTAGAGCACGAGGCGCACGAACAAGCCTCGGTAGATGTGCGCGCCGACCAGCGTTGGGGAGAGCCCCATCATGCCGGCGGTCTGTCGCGCCAGCAGCCAGAAGGCGAGCGTGCCCGCCACCCCCCCGAGGGCTATGCCCATAGCGGCCGCGAGATCGAACAGGCCCGCGACGATAACGGCGCTGCACGTGGCGACGATGCCCGCAAGGATCCAGCGACGCTGGAGTCGTCGCGGCACCGTGGCCGGTCGCGGCGTGGTACTGTCGTCGTGTTGTGGATCCATTTGAGTTCCCGCTCCTCCCGTTGCGCCGGTATTGTAGGGCCCGCGGCTCGCGTTTCCAACTGCCGCGGGCATACGAGGTACAATTCACGTATGGAGAAGAAGAACGAAACCGTCGTGCGGGTGGGTCCGGCCGGCTGGTCGTACGAGGACTGGGCGGGGATCGTGTACCCGCCCGGCATGCCGAAGAGCGTCCATCCCGTCGACTTTCTGTCGCAATACTTCGACACGATCGAGGTCAATTCGACCTTCTACAGACCGCCGCAGGCGCGGGTGACGGCATCGTGGGCGAAGAAGGCCGAGGGCAACGAGCGCTTCAAGTACACGGTGAAGCTGTGGCAGCGTTTCACGCACGAGCGCGAGGAATGGCCCACCGACGACGAGGTGACGGTGTTCGCGTCGGGCATTGCGCCGCTGGCGCTCGAGGGCAAGTTGGGCGCGGTGCTGATGCAGTTTCCGTGGAGCTTCAAGCGTACGCCCGAGAACCGCGAATGGCTCGCGCGGGTAACGGACGCGTTTTCGGAGTATCCGCTGGTGCTCGAGGTGCGGCACGCGTCGTGGGATGAGCCGGCGGTGTACGAGGCGCTGGCGGAGCGCGGGGTGGCCTTCTGCAACATTGACCAGCCCATCTTTGGGAAGTCGATCAAGCCCGGGGCGACGGTGACCGCGCCGGTGGGCTATGTGCGTCTGCACGGACGGAATGCGCAGGACTGGTTTCGTGCCGAGGCGGGGCGCGACGAGCGTTACAACTACCTTTACAGCGAGGAAGAGCTGAAGCCGTGGGTCGAGAAGATCGAGCGCATCCGCAAGCTCGTCAACGAGACCTATGTCATCACCAACAACCATTACCGCGGGCAGGCCGTGGTGAATGCGCTCGAATTGCAGTACAAGCTGGGCAAACCCGCAATGGAACCGCCGGCGTCGCTGCTGGAGCATTATCCGAGGCTTGCGGCCGTTCGGGCCGGCGTGTAGGGGGAGGGAAGAGCCGGAGGAAGGGAAGCGGCGCGCGGGACGGGGCCGCCTGGGGAAAGCGGGAACAGTCCCCGTTTTCCCTTGACCGCTTTGCCTGCGGGGTTGATAATGGCCACGGCAGGCAAGCAGCGGAGGCGCGGGGATGGAAGCGGGCACCTACACCATTGAAGGCGGCGATTACGACCGGGGCGGCAGCGCATCGGAGCAACTCAAAGAGATGCTCAAGCGCATCGGCGTGGAGCCGAAGGCCGTGCGGCGCACGATGGTGGCCGCGTACGAAGCCGAGATGAACGTCGTCGTTCACGCGCGGCGGGGGGTGATGAAGGTGGCGGTCACGCCGACGCGTGTCGAGGTCGCGCTGACCGACGAAGGCCCCGGCATCCCCGATATCCCGCTCGCCATGAAGGAAGGCTACTCGACGGCTCCGGCCGAGGCGCGTTCACGCGGGTTCGGCGCGGGCATGGGCCTGCCGAATATCAGACGCAGCACCGACCGTTTCTCGATCCAGTCCGCGCTGGGCCGCGGCACGCACCTTCGCTTCAGCATCAACTTGCAGCCGCCTTCTTCGGAAGCGGTGCCCTTGAACTCGATTTCGGTGTTGCCGGGCCGCTGCCGGCAATGCCTGCGCTGCCTGCACACCTGTCCCATGCAGGCCGTGCGCGTTCGGGCGGGCACACCGCGCGTGCTCGAGAGCCTTTGCATCGATTGCACGGAATGCATTGCCGTGTGCGAGCCGCGCGCGTTTACGATGGACTGCGCCACGGAAGCGCCGGAGCCCACCGAAGACATGGTGCTGGTGCTGCCGGTGTCGTTTCTGGAACAGTTCGGGGCGGGCGTGGCACCGCTCGACGTGCTGGAAGCCCTCCACGAAATGGGGTTTCGCAAGATCCGGCTCGGGGAGGAGTGGGACGGCGCCCTTCGCCTGGCGGTGCTGCAATACGCGCAGGAGGAGGCATGCGTGCGGCCCGTGCTTTCGCCGGTCTGCCCGGCGGCGGTGAACCTGATCCAGGTGCGGTTCCCGTCGCTGCTGAGTCATCTGGCGCCTTTTGCGACGCCAATGGAGACCGCGCGGGACGAACTGGATGTGCCGCGCGCGGTGTTCGTGCCGGCGTGTCCGTCGCAACTGACCATCATGCGGGCGCCGAACCTGCTTACGCGGATCGACGTGGTCGCGCCGGCGGCGATGCGCCGCGCGGTGCTGAAGCGCGTGGCGAACCGGCAACGCGAACAGCGCGGGGCGGCCTCCGCGCCGGGCGAACCGCTTCAGGCCCTGCAGGTCAGCGGGATCGGCCACGTCATGCGCGTGTTGAACGCGATCGAGAATGGGTCGATGGCGGGCTACGGCGTTATCGAGTTGTATGCCTGCGACCAGGGCTGTTTCGGGTCGCCGGTGTGGACCGAGGACCCGTTCGTGGCGCGTCCGCGCTTCGAACCGGGCACGGTCGAAGCCTATCGCGAATTGCAGGAGCACTGCGGCGAGCGTCCCGGCGAGGGCGTCACGCGGCGCACCACCCCGCTGGCGCCGCGCGCGGGGGTGCGTCTCGATGCGGACATGGGCCGGGCCATTGAACAGCTTGCCCAAATCGAAGCGTTGGCCAGAACCCTGCCGGGACGCAACTGCGGCGTGTGCGGATCGCCCGATTGCGTTACCCTGGCGGAAGACATTGTATTGGGCCGGGCCGACGCGAAGGAATGCGCGTACCTCGGGGAAAGGAAGGATGATGCCCGCACAGACGAGTGAGAGGGAGAAGGGATTGACCCTGGTCGAGATTGCCGAGGCGCTCGACCTCGAACACTTGACGCCGGAATTGCCGCGGGACGGGGCGCGGCGCATCGAGGCGGGGTATGCGACGGATCTGCTGAGCGACGTCCTGGCGCACGCGCCGCGCGGGGGCGTGCTGATCACCGTGCAGGCGCACCTCAACGTCATCGCGGTGGCCGTGCACGCGGAACTCGCGGCGGTGATCTTCGCGCTCGACCGCCGGCCCGACGAGGCCGTGCTGCGCAAAGCCGCCGACCAGGGGATGGAGGCGTACTTGTCGCGGGATACCGCATTCAACATTGCCGGACGCCTGTTTGCGCTGGGCCTGCGGGGGGATTCGGAGTGAGCGGGAGGCGCCGCCCGTGAAAACGTTTGCCGCCGATCTGCACATCCACACGGCGCTGTCGCCCTGCTCGGAAAAGCAGATGACGCCACCGGCGATCGTGGCCGCGGCGCTGGCGCAGGGTCTCGACCTTATCGCCATCTGCGATCACAACTCCGTCGCCAACGCGGGGGCCGCGATCGAGGCCGGCGAGGGGATGCTGGCGGTGCTGCCGGGGATGGAGATCGCCACGGCGGAGCAGATCCACGTGCTTGGGCTCTTTCCCACCCTGGACGGGGCGCAACGCGCGGCCGAGGAGGTTCACGCGACGCTCGTTCGCTGCCTGCTCGGGCACCGCTTCGAGGAACAGCCGGTTATGAACGCGCTGGGCGACGTGGTGGCCGCGGAAAGCTCGGCCCTGGGCGATCCGTCGGGCTTTGAACTGGCCGCGGCCGTGGCGCTGATTCGCGAGAACGGCGGACTCGCCATTGCCGCGCACGTCGACCGGCGCTCGTACTCCGTAATGAGCCAACTGGGGGCCCTGCCCGACACGGTGCGCTTCGATGCGCTCGAGATTTCCGCGGCAGGCGTCGAGCGCGCGCAGGACGCGCCGTTCCGCGATCTCGGCCTGCCGCTGATCGCGTCTTCGGACAGCCATTTTCTGTCAACGGTCGGCGAGTGCCGCACGCTGTTCCAGATGTACGCGCCCACGTTCGACGAACTGGCCCTCGCCTTGCGGGGCGCCGGCGGGAGGTCGTGCCGGATTGCGTGACCTGTCACTCCATATCCTCGACCTGCTCGAGAACGCGGTTCGCGCCGGCGCGACGACATTGCGCGTATGCGTTGCCGAGGACCGCGGCCGCGATCGCCTTGAACTGGCGGTGGAGGACGACGGCCCCGGCCTGGGCGTGGCGCCGGAACGCGCCGCGGACCCTTTCTTCACCACGGGACAAAAGCGCGTCGGCCTGGGGCTCAGCCTGTTTCGCCAGGCCGCGCTCGATGCGGGCGGCGACTTCCGCATCGAAACGTCGGAACTCGGCGGCACGGCGGTGCGCGCCTCGCTCCAACTGAGCCATGTCGATCGCAAGCCGCTGGGCGACTTGGCGAGCAGCCTTCTTCCAATCGCCTGCACCCATCCGGAAGCGGAGCTTCAATGCATCCTGCGCATGCCCGGCGAGGAGCAC
>JAVEWL010000495.1:0-4546 GCA_034004565.1 FCB group bacterium
CCCGGCAACGTCCGTCATTGACGGGGCCGGGTAGAACACCGGACGCCAACATGGCACGGATGGCGTTGGCTGTGGTTTCGACCTGCGCACGCAATTCGGGCGTGATCGTTACCTCACGGCGTCGGCGGCTGCTGGCATGGTAGATCGCGCCCTGCGGCACGGGGCGGCCGAGCATGTCCTCCAGGCACATGGCTTGGGCGGCGAGCTGGATGTCGTCGTGGACCTTCTGCCGCTTGCGGCCGTGCTTGAATTCCACGGGGTAGATGGAGCCGTCGGGATGAAACTCCACCAAGTCCGCCTTGCCGATCAGGCCCAGACGATCCGACCACAGCGGCAGGGCGCGTTCCACTTTGACGCCGGATTGCATCTCGTAACCTGGTTCGTCGACCAGATGATGGACAGCCTGCCCGCGCGCCGTGTGGATGTTGTCTTCGAACGCCTGTTCCAGATGTATAAGCCCGCATTGGCGTGGGCAGTAGGCCCAATGCTGCAGGGCGGAGATGGGTATCGGGTCTGTTTCGGACATGGCCTAGCTGCTAGTATTGCCTGTAAGATCATGGCGGCATTGAACGGAGGGTTTCGTCATGGCTGTGACCCTTGAAGAACTGGAAGCGCAGGCGCTGAAGCTCTCGACCAAGGAACGTAGCGAACTGGTACAGCGCCTGATCGTCAGTCTGGACGGCGAGCCGGAAGGTACGCCCGAAGAAATTGCCAAGGCCTGGGAAGACGAGATCGCACGGCGGGTGGCGGACATGGATGCGGGGCGAACGAAATGGAATTCACTGGAGGAAGTCATGACCGAGCTGCGTGCGAGGATCAAGACTGCGGAGGCCGATGTGGATAAGTCTTAGCGACGAGGCCAAAGCCGACGGCCAGGATGCTGTCGACTGGTATATCGACGAAGGAGCGTTTTCCGCAGCCAGCGCATTTGTCGGTGAACTCGAACATGCGTTGCGCCTGCTCCAGCAGTTTCCCGAGATGGGTGTGTCCGGTCGATACGGCATGCGTCTGCTGCCGTTGCAGACGTTCCCGTATTCCCTGGTCTATCGGATTCATGGCTCAGTGGTCCGCGTCATTGCCATCGCCCACCACAGCCGCCGCCCGGGGTATTGGGCGGGGCGGCGGTAGGTAAACTCAACACAGCTTCAACAGTTGCACGCCTTGCGGCATCCTGGATTCGTCCACGGCGATTTCGTAATCGCCGAAAGAACGGGGTACGGCTACGTCGGTTTTGAGTTTCGGCCGGATGTGGTCGAAGAGCGCATGGGCGGGGGCGTTGCCGAGTTCGGAATCGTGTTTGAAGGCATACAGGCCGCGGGTGGTCATTTCACCGCGCGCGGCGGAACGATCGTGTTCGAACATCTGGCTCAGCGCCTGCCAGAGCAGATTCAGATCGTCTTCCGAAAAGCCGGTCTGCTTGGCGAGGAAGCTGGAGACGAAGCCGTGGGCCATGTAGAGGCCGTAGGGAACGGTGTGTTTGCGGCCCATGGTGCGGTTGTCGCCTTCCTGTTTTTCAGCCTCAGCTTCGGTGGCGACGGCCATGCGAGTGATGGAATGTTCCTGGGCGATGATCGGATCAATGGAGCGGGCAAAAGTTAGTTGTACTGGCCCACGGACCTGGCCGCAGTTGACACCGGTGGACATGACTGCCCCAAAGGTGCGCACGTCGAAGAAGTTGGCGCACATCCAGTCGCGAGCCTTGGTTACAGTATCGCCGCCGCCCTTGCGTTTCTTGTCTTCCCCTTTTAGAGCGTCTCCTGCACCAGTAGCGATATAGGCTCGTTCGTGGATTTTGTTGAGGACGGCTTTCTCCTTGACATAGATTTCGTAGGGAGGCTGCTCGCCCTTTACCAAACCGACGAAGTTGCGCACTTTGCGCTTGATCGACACATCAGTGACCAGTCCATGCCCGGTTTCGGCATCCAAACGCGGCAGATTTCCCGCGTCAGGGTCGCCATTCGGATTACCATCCTTTACGTCGAACAGGAGTACAAAGTCGTAGCGATTGGAAAGACTCATTGGGTTTCCTCCGAGGTATTGTTGGATTCGGCTTTGGCGAAGAAGCTTTGGCGTTGGTGGTAGTAACCCAGGGCGAAGCGGCCCTGGTCGGGCAAAGTGAGTTGGCGCGGGAAGTCGGACAACCCTTCCATGATGTCGCCGATGAGCTTTTCCATCTGTATCGCGCGGCCACGCGAGAGCTTGCCCTGGTGATGGTTCTTGAGGCGCAGCAGTGTTGTGAAGACCGATACCGGCGTGCTGGAGGCTGCGCTGTAATAGCGGTCTCGGATGGTGGCATTTAGACCTGGACTGGCTTCTTCCTGCGTCTTCTCCAGCACGGCGAATAGCCTCCCAAGCCGGTACGCGGGGTTATTGTTGGCTGGATCAAGCATCGGTTGAAACTCCCTCTCGTTGAAATTGCGGCGATTGGCACGGTTCAGGTACGCCTTGATGGCGGCGGCACGGGCATATGTGGGCTTCTGCTCGGTACGGCAACGTTGCACCGCCAGATTGAGCAGTGTCGTTGGGTAGGGTAGGCCCTCCAGGATGGCTCGCATGACGTTCCCGCCTAAGTTGGGTGGAATGTTGTCGGCCTTGTTCAGTACCGCGATGCCGGTCAGGAGGCGAAATAGCGAGAGATACTCTGGCTCATAATCGGCGTGGACGATAGCCAGATCGTCGAAATGCTGTTTGATGCGCCGCGCCAGTTCCTCTGCCGTGGCTGTTTCCCAAAAACGGACACTGATTCGGGCAGCATTCGGCGCAAGCCCCAGGACATGGAAGCGCGTATCCAGTTTGCCCACGGCAAATTTTCCGGACTGGATGGCGGAATACAGTGCTTTGATGGCGTCGGTGTTTTTGTCCGGGTTGTCTTTGGGTGGCTCACCGAACAGATCGGCCATGGAGGCTTCGAGGTCATGTGGTTCCTCGGCCCAGAACACGGTGGAGGTGTCGCCGACTTGGATGCGTTGGTTTGATGCCAGCAAATGATAGAGCGCGGTCGTATAAGCGAAGGAGGCGCGCAGACTTACCGGTGCATTTTCACCGTTTCGTTCGCGTTTCCCATAGGATTCAAATGCTCGTGCGTTGAAAGAAACAATGTTGCAACCGGCAGTTTGGCCACCCCATACGCCTTTAATGACAGATTCGTTTTGTGCGAGCGGAACATCTGTCTCGCCGGTGACTAGGCAATTCCCACGTAGTCTGCTATCAGAGCGTGCCCTTGTTAATGCTGTGTCGTATGTCTTCCGGACGTCTGGACGCAGGTGGACACATCCCACATCAGAGGAAAGCCGGAAAACCAGGGTGGGGTCTCGTTTCTCGAAATCTACCGTAGCCTGGAAGCGTTCAATGAGCTCGGAAACAATTTCAGGGTTGGCCTGAATGTTTGTGCAAAATCTGCGAATCGATTTGACGCCTATATCATCGAAATCGCCAAACCAGTCATGAAGTGTGTCTAGGAAGCTTGCAAGTTTGACATTCCCCTTGCTGCCTCTGCCGAATACGAAGCTGGCATTATCCCAAAGTAGGTTGGCGTCCTTTCCGCTATTGGTGTGCTTCAAGGCCTGCTTGCCGATTGCGGTTACAAGCATGTTGCGCGGGACGGCTTTGCCTTTCTTTTGTTCGCCTATAGCTTCGAGATTAATACACTCACCTTTTTCATCGAGTACTACCACATAGTCGACACCACGACGCACCCAGCCCTCGCGCGGCAAGCTATCAACCCTTTCATAGTAGCTGTTCAGCGCTTGCAGAATCATCCTCGCACCTCCTCGCTGTACCAAGTGGGTACATTGACGACACCATTCTCCAGCTTGGCGCGGAAGAAGCGCGGCTGCGGGTCGGCCGGGTTGGTGAAATCCATATCGTGCAGCATGAAGCCCAGGTCGCGGGTTTCCGGTATCGGTGTGGGCTCGGTTGGGGGATCGGTAATCAGGCGGAACGCGGCGGTGAATTCGCGGCAGCCCAGATACGGCTGGTTGACGCATTGCCCCTTGGTGGCGCGGCGTTCGAACATCTCCTGGTATTTCATAGCTGAGCCACTCGGGTCGGCTTCGCGTTTGAATTCCAGGTTGGCGTGGACGCGGTAGGCCACATCACGGAGGAACAGGCCGGCGCGCTGCTGGCGGTCGTCTTCGATGTGGATACCGAGGTCGCCACTGCCGGTCTTCATTGCGGTTTCGACATTGCGCGTGGATACCACGCTGGCCACTTCGTTGCGTCGCAGGTTGATCCAGCGTATCGGTTTTAGCAGCTCGATTCTGCGGATATGCCAGCGTACTGCCGGTTTCCACAGGATGGCCTCGAAGCAGGCGCGGGCCGCGGAGGGCGTCATGATGTCGTAGCTCACCCGTTCCACTTTCATTTCCGGCCGGGTGAAACAGGCGAAGGGGCCGGTGAGTTCAAGGCAATAACTTTTCATGATCCTCCCTCAGGCGATGAAGCCGGTTGGTTGGGGCGGTAGGTAATCGGTGTTGAGGCCGATGTCCGGGTGGTAGAGCCAGTCGCTGATCTGGACGTAGAGGCCAGGGGTGATTTCTTCGACATC
>JAVEWL010000496.1:0-4543 GCA_034004565.1 FCB group bacterium
GATGATGGCTTGCTTCAAGCCTTGGTTCGCCAGCTTGTCGAGCGCCACGAACATTAACGCGCGGCTCTTGCCCGACGCGGGCGGCGACTTAATAAGTAGGTACTGCTCCCCGCGCTTCTCGTAGGCACGTTCCTGCATGGGACGCATCCCAAGGGCGTTGGCCTTGGTCGATGCGCCGTTGCGGGCGTAGGTGACGGAAACGGACGGGACTGACTTGATCTTGTCGCTCATGCGCTGGCTCCTGCTTTGCGCTTCTTGGCCTTGGATGGCGCTGCCGTAGCGGCCATCTTGGTGTAGAGGTCAAACAGCTTCTCCAGCCGTTCGGTGTCGTTCTTGAAGCGGCGACCGATGTAGATGCGCTCCAGCACTTCGTCGTTGCGATCATGAGCCGCGCGCAGGTCGGCGGGCATGGCTTCGGGATCGTAGAGGTCGGCGATGGTCGCCGGGAAATGGTGCTCCCGCGCCAGCAAGATGTCCTCGGCGCAGCGCGTCAGGTCGGCCTTGTTCTTCTCAGTCAGCGTCGGGACAGGGAAGGTGTTCCAGCCGAGGGTGTTGGAGTAGCGGAAATCGGTTTTCAACTTGCCGCACACCGTAGCGATCCAGACCAAATGCAGGCGTGAGGCAATAAGGGCCAAGCACCAAAGTGGCGCGCCGTACATCGCCAGATTAGGCGCCACTATCACTGTGCGGTCATCGAAACAGCCGCAGGGCAGGTATTCACGTCGTTCGGACGACACGCTTGGGACAAGGATGGACATACCGGGCGCGTGCGGAGCAAATACAAAGCGATGAGGAAACGCCGCAGCATCGTTCGCTTGTTTCCCTCGGCTTAAACTTCGAGATTGCCGCACGCGCTCAATTCTTTCAGCAATCGCTGGAACCTCCGAAGCATTGGCGACTTCCTGATCGTCAATCCACAGGCACCACCTCGACTCTCCGCGTATAAACTCCTTCGCTCCTTCAAGCCGCTTGATGAACCGCTCGGTTTGGGGAAATTTCGAAAGGAGCTCATTTACCTCCGTGCGAGACAAAATGAGGTTGCCGTCATCGGTTGCTTTGTTGCCCGACACCATCTCCGGCAAGCCGGAAATCTGCACGTTCGATTTTCTTACGATTGTGTTTGATGATGGCGTCAGATAGGGGCCAATACTCGGAACGGTTCGAGCAATCTCACCATCAAAGAGCGTTACGCTGCTGCTGGCGTCGGATTGAAAACCGACGACAATGCAAGTGACTCCAGCATTGTGAGCGGCGTTATTGCTCCATGTGAAAGACGTGTGCGCGAATGAGATTCGCTGCCCTTTTCCAAACACGATTGGCCAAAGCATACCGACCTGTTCGCCTTGGCAGATCGAATTAGTCGTCACGAAAGCCGTGGCAGCGTGGGTTGTTTGAGCATACTCCGCCGCCTTAACAAGCCAACTCGCCACATAGTCTAAATCTTTGTAGGTTGTCAGATAGCGGGAAAAAATACCCGCCATGTCATCCTTCTGCGATTGTGTTTGGTTGACGCTTCCCTGATAAGGCGGATTTCCGCAAATGTACGTTTCGCCGCCTTCGTTCTCGAAGTCGATCTCCGCCTGATTCAACGGCACATTGAACAAGTCGTCAGCCTGGAACTTAACACCCGTCCCGGTGGGCGGACAGATGCTCAACCAGTCGAGCCGCAGCGCATTGCCGCAGGTGATCCAATTCTCGGCGCTCAGTGGCAAGAACTCGGCCAAAGCCAGCTTCTGACCGCGATAGAGCACGTCGCACTGGTACTCAGCGATGACCAGCGCGAGGCGGGCGATCTCCGCCGGGAAGTCGCGCAGTTCGATCCCGCGAAAGTTCGTGAGCGGGATGTCGGATGCGCGATCCGGCTCGCCGCGCCGCTTGTTGATCTCCGCCTCAATCGCGCGCATTTCCTTGTAGGCGATGACGAGGAAATTCCCGGAGCCGCAGGCCGGGTCGAAGACCCTGATCTTCGCCATGCGTCTGCGCAGGTTGAGCAAGGTGCGGGGGTTGTCGCCCGCGTCCTCAAGTCGTGCTCGCAGGTCGTCGAGGAAAAGCGGGTTCAGCACTTTGAGAATGTTCGGGACGCTGGTGTAGTGCATCCCCAGCTCGCCGCGCTCCTCGTCCTCGGCGACGGCCTGGATCATCGACCCGAAAATGTCGGGGTTGATTTTGGTCCAGTCGAGGCCGCCGACGTGCAGGAGGTAGGATCGGGCGATCTTGCTGAATTTCGGCACGTCCATGCTGCCGGAGAACAAGCCACCGTTGACATAGGGGAAGTCGTCGCTGTTGGCCCAGCGGGGAATATTGGCTGCTGCCCGTTCCTCCCGCTTGGTGTTCATGGCAAGGAACAGCGTGCTGATCACCTCGTGCGTGTTGGACGAATCCCTCGCGCTCATCTGCGCGACGGTTTCGGTGAACTTGCCCTTGCCACCGAAGATGCCGGTGTCCTCGGCGAAGAAGCAGAAGATCAGCCGCGCCATGAAGTGGTTCATGTCGTGGCGGCGCTCGTCCGAGCCCCATTCGGGGTTGTCCTTCAACAGTTCGACATAGAGGCGATTCAGACGGCTGGTCGCTCGGATGTCGAAGGCATTCTCGGTAATCTGCCGAACGGTGCTGATGCCCGCCAGCGGAAGGAAGAAGCCGAAGTGGTCGGGGAAATCCTTATAGGCGCAGGCGACCGTCTCGCCGCTTGCCAGGTCTTCCGCCTCAAAGTCCGCGCCGTCGGTAGCGAGGATGAACTTCGCCTTGCCCTTGGCGGTGGCAGGACTGTCCTTGAGGGCCTTAAGCGCGTTCGTGACCTGCCCTGCCTCGCAGGTCAGGATGTGGATGTTGTTGGTCTGGAGAACGCCGCCGAGGTCGGACTTGTTCGATGCCCCGGCGCGAAGGCGCTTGATCGTCGTCTCCTTGTTGCCGAAGGCTTCAAGGAAGGCATAGGGGAAGTTCGCAGCGTCGAAGGGCTGCTCCGCAAGGTCGGTAATTGCCTGCTCGATCTCTACAGCGTTCAACGTAATTTGCCCCCCCTGGCGCATCGGAGGTCTATCGGCATGGACGCTCGGCACTGCCGCTGTTCATGGCCACATACTCCCGTATGACCTGCCGAATTACCTGCGCAGCGGGGAGAAGCGGCGAGGGTCTTGTTGTCGTCGGTCATGGCAGCTTCGTCTACTTGTTACGCTCTCGGGTAGCGCTCGCCGGGGGTGGCGACTCCTCGAAGAGCGCCGCCTGCTCGGGAATCGCGATGCTATTCCGGCCGCACCAGTCCCGGATCAACACCTCCACCATGTTGGCAATGGAACGGTGCTCGCGGGCCGCTGCCGTGCGCAGCGCCTCCTTCAAGCCGGGCTCGATGCGGAAGGTCAGGGTCGTGCTCTTGGTGGTCGCCATGGCGGCCTCCCGGTTATGTTTAGGGGTGTGCTGAGAATGTACTGCAATGTACAGTAAAGTCCGGCATAATCCAACGGGAATCCATTAGCCCACTAGGAGAGACCCCATGCCCGGCACACTATTCCACCAAGGATTTCTTCCGGCAGATGCCGAACGCCCTGCTCGCCCGCTACTTCCAGGAGTGGGAGGTGTTCGGCGGCCTAAGCTTAGCGGCCGCCTGACAGCCCATGTTTACTCCTGATCACGAAATATAGAAATTCGCATTTGCAGGGGATGAGTTAGATGACTGGCTCCCTTATGCGGCGGATCTGGTCGAAAAATGGGCCTCGCAAAGCGAAAACGAGGTCATATTCAAAACGACCTTCGAAATCATCCTTGCATCTCTGTTGCTCATGGATGACCTGTTGCCACCGGCTGCCCGAAAGGCATTTGCTGGTCTCACCATCGAAACAATTACAGAAATCGAGAACAAGAAGGTTGCTATAGAGTGCCTGCATATTACGCCCCCAACCCCAGGCCGAAAGGAAGACCGGCGTGCCAGAGGACACATACTTATGGGGGTTCATTATTTGCTAGAAACCGGCCTATCAAAGACTGAAGCGTATGAAGCTGTGGCGGCACAGCATTTCAAGTCTCCCAACACAATCCGGCGCATGTACGAACGTGCGTTGAAAGGAAGACGTAATCGCAACCGGCGGAATTAACCAATGATTTCCCCGGTGACCGGGTAAGAATGTGACATAACAATTGGTAGCCATGTTCATCAACGCCCTTGGAGGCGCAAACATGGTTACCACCATCCTGAGACTTCCTACCGTCAAGGCCCGCACCGGGCTTTCCCGCAGCACCATCTATCTGCGCGTCGCTGAAGGCAGCTTCCCCGCGCCCGTTTCGCTCGGTGGCCGTGCCGTCGGCTGGATCGAGGCGGAGGTGAACGATTGGCTGACGAAACGCATCGAGGCGAGCCGTAAGGCGGCGCGGTGAACGGGAGGCGGCCATGAACGCAAAAACAAAGGGCCGCGCTGGCTGGCACCAGGCGACCCCTAACACTTCCAAATGCAACCGCAATTCTACCGGCGTCGGTTCCCGCGTGAAAGCGGCCATCGTGACGCTGGCCGTATGGGGCTGGTTCCCGCTCGGACTGGCGGAACGGATCAACCGA
>JAVEWL010000497.1:0-4539 GCA_034004565.1 FCB group bacterium
GGTGTCTTATCCCCGGGTGGCACCTTCAAGCCGAGTGACGCAGTCGCGTGACGTGTGGGGGTCTTCCTCCCTCTCCCCCTGGGAGTGGGTCGGGGTGAGGGCTCATACCAAAGCCAGCGTATCACCCCAGCCCCCACCCACAAGCCACGCTCCTTCGTCACGCGGCTTTGAAGGTGCCACCCGGAGATAAGACACCCGGCATTCGAGGGCTGACCAAGTACCGGGGCGGCCGCTCACACCCGCTCGGGTTCGCTCACCAGCACCGGCGCGGGCATCTGCCCGTGCCGCGGAACCCGCAGGGCCAACGCCGCCGTGCACAGCGCCAGCATCGCCGCGGCGATGAACACGGTCTCGTAGCCGAAGCCCACCCAGATCGCGCCGGCGACGGCGGGGATCGTCATCGAGGCGATATGGTTGATGGACACGCCAAGGGTCAAGGTCGAGGTAAGCTCTTCCGACGACTCCGTCAACCGCGAAAGGTAAATGGCCCGTGCGGCGCCCAGCGCGAACAACAGGTTGTCCGCGACGTAGCAGGCGCAAGCGAGGGGCAATGCTGCCTTCGCGCTTCCCATGAACGTGATGGAATAGCCATAACCGATGCAGACGACCGACAGCAGCAGCCCGTCGAGGATCATGATCCGCCGCTCGCCAAGCCGGTCGAGCACGTGCCCCATCACCGGTTGGAAGAACACGCCGATGATAGCCGCGATCATGAGCAGCTTTGCCATCGAAGTCGCCGGGACGCCATACACCCGGATGAGCACCCACGGCCCGAACGTCAGGAAGATCTGCTTGCGCGCGCCGTGCAGCGTCTCGAGCGCGTAATAGAGCCAGTATTTCCTCCGCACGATCATCCGGGGCCGCGGCTGCAGCATGTGCGGAAGGTGCATCATGGCATAGACGAAGCCCGCCACGCAGGCCAGTCCCGCCGTAATCAGAAAGCCCAGCGCGTACTGCGGCGACACCCTGTCGAACAGCAGCCACACCGAACCCGTGCCCAGCACCACGCCCGCTGTGCCGAAGGCGCCCGCCATGCCCATGCGCCGCCCGCGATTGTGCTCGTCGCTCAACCCGAGAACGATGGACTGCCCCACCGGCATCAGCAGGTGCAAGCCCGCGCTGGCCAGCACCATCATCGCCACCATCGGCACGAACGAGCCGCCGATCAGCGCCAGCCCGGCCGCGCCCAGCGCAAAACCCAGCGCGCCCACGGTCGCCATCCGCGTCACCGCGAGCGTATACAGCGCCGCGGCCATCGCGGCAGCCAGGAAGCCCGGCAACTCACGCGGAAACTCGAGCCAGCCCCGCTCCTGCGCCGAAAGCCCGAATTCATCCGACAGGAAATTGTTAAACAGGGAGTCGTGCAGGCCCGTCGCGGCCGACATCGACACCACCGCGACAATAAACAGGATCCATTGCGTTCTACGTGACACAGGCGCCTCGCTGACTGCTATTCGGAGCTTTTCGGAAGGTCCTCGCTAAACGGACGATGTTACTCCGCCGCCTCCCCGCCGTCAATTTCGCCGTGCTCATCAAGCAGCACAAGCTCGCAGTCGGCCTGCAAGACGAGTTGGTAACAGGGTTGGATTATGCCCTGACGCCCGCGCGACTAAAGCGATGGCGTGTTACTATCTCTTGCGTGCGCAATGGGAACGGCGGTCTTTGCGGGAAAGGGCAATCACGATGCTCGGTTTGGCGGTGGTGGCGATCTCGGCGCTGTGTGCGGCGGGGGATGAGGAGTTGTCGAATTTCGCGTGGGCGGATCGGGCCTTCTCGGAGGAGGTCGCGACGCTGCCCTTCTCGTTCGTTTACGGCGGACAGCCTTCCAGTGCGCTGCTTCCCGCGTGGGAGCGGCGAGCTGAGGTGGGAACTGCCGACGGCGGACAACGCCGAATCCTCACGCTGACCGACCCCGTTACGAAGCTGGAGGTGCGCGCCGTTGCCACCGTTTTCGGCGACACACCCGGGGTGGACTGGACCGTCTACTTCACAAACAACGGCGCCGCGGATACGCCCATCATCGAATAGGTGCGCGCCTTGGACGCGTCCTTCCCCTGCGAGGCCAGTAAATCCTCCGTCGCCTTCCACAGCCTGCGCAGCACCGGCGGCGTGGACGACTGGATGCCCTTCAGCGAAGCCCTCACGCCGGGTCAGCGCCGCGATTTCGCGCCGAACAACGGGCGCTCCTCGTCGGGCGCCTCCCCCTTCTTCAACGCGCAATGGAACGGCGGCGGCGCGGTCGTGGGCATCGGCTGGACCGGGCAATGGGCCGCCACCGTGGAGAACCGCGACGGTAGCGTCGCGCTGCAGGCGGGCATGCAGAACCTGCACCTTGCGCTGCATCCGGGCGAGTCGATCCGGACGCCGCGCATTCTGTTGATGCCATGGTCCGGCGACGACGTGACCCGCGCCCAAAACCTCTGGCGCGCCACGATGCTGAAGCACATCGTGCCGAGGGTTCGGGGCGAGGTCGTGGTACCGCCGATCGCGCAACTCAGCCCGGCGTTCTACGAAATGGACAAGACCACCGAGGCCGTCGCGCTGTCCCACCTGGAGGCATCAAAAGACCTCGGCTTCGAGTGCTTCTGGTACGACGCCTATTACGGCAAGGACGATTTCCCCACCGTCGGCAATTATGTGTTGCCGGTCGAGCGCGGCTTCAATACCGCGCGCTTCCCCAACCAACTTACGCCCATCGCCGAAGCCACGCACCGCGCTGGCCTGCAATTCCTGATGTGGTTCGAGCCGGAACGCATCTGCGCGGGCACGCTCATGGCTCTCGAGCATCCCGAATGGGTGGTGCTGCCCGACGGCGGCGGCTGGGGCATGTTCAACCTGGGCATACCCGAGGCGCGGCAGTACATCACCGACTATATCGGCGCCCTTATCGACGCCTACGGCCTCAACTGGGTCCGCATCGACAACGCGGTGCAGTACACGCCCCTGTGGCAGAAGCTCGACGCCGCCGCGGGACCCGACCGCGTGGGCATGGCGGAAATCCGCTACGTCGAAGGCCTGTACCGCTGGTGGGACGACATGCGCGCCGCGCACCCGGACATCTCCATCGACAACTGCGCCTCCGGCGGCGGCCGCATCGACCTCGAACTGTGCTCGCGCGCGATCCCCCTCTGGCGCACCGACGCCACCATCGCCCCGCTCCTGAACGCCAACCACAACCAGGCCGCATTGCAAAACCAAATCATCACCGCCGGCCTGAGCCGCTACGTCCCCTTCAACGTCAGCGGCCAGATGGGCGCCGACCCCTACCACTTCCGCAGCGGCTTCAACGGCGGCATCTCCTTCTGCGAAGACGTCCGCCCCGAGACCTACCCCCGCGACCTCCTGCGCGCCGCCATCGCCGAAGGCAAACGCATCCGCAAATACTACTTCGGCAACCAATACGCCCTGAGCGACATCACCACCAATCCCAAAGACTGGTGCGTCGTGCAGTACCACCGCCCCGCCGAAGGCGACGGCATGGTCCTGGCCTTCCGCCGCGACCAATCGCCGTACACGGCCTTCGCGTGCGCGCTGAATGAGATTGACGCAGATGCCGACTACAAAGTCACCCTATCCCCCGGCTACACGCCGAATCCGCCGACGACCATGAAAGGCGCTGAACTGAGCAAGATCCTGCTAAATATCGGCAAAGCGCCGGATTCGACATTGCTGGAGTATCGCCGCATCAACTAGCCGCAAGAGAACGCAAAGAGCGCAAAGAAGAACCTATTCTTTGCGCTCTTTGCGTTCTTTTGCGGCTAATGCATTTTCGTTTATGTTTGGCTCTTGTTTTATATGACTGTATTATTCTCTTAATGGATTTATGGCAGCCATCTTCTTAACGTGGGAGGAGCACTGATGAAGAGCATCAATGAACTCTGCGACACGGTGCGTGAGACATCGTATGCCATTCACATCTATCACGGCCAAGGGCATCTGGAGAAGGTCTACGAGAACGCGTTGGCGCATCGCTTGCGCAAGGCCGGGCTCGAGGTCGAGCAACAGCATCCACTGAATGTGTACGACGAGGACGGAACGCTCATAGGCGAATTCTTCGCGGATTTGCTTGTGGATGGACGCTTGATCGTGGAATTGAAGGCATGCCGGGCCTTGGGGCCGGAGCATACGGCGCAGCTTCTGGGCTATCTGAAATCATCGCGCATCGAGGACGGCCTGTTGATTAACTTCGGGAGCTACAAGTTCCAAATCCAAAAATTCGCATTGAGCCGCGAAAGAACGCAAGGATCGCAAAGAGCTGGAACGGCGTTGCTTTCGCTTTTCTTTGCGATCTTTGCGTTCCTTTGCGGCTTGGTTCGGTGATTACGTTCAAGGGCGCGCTCAGCGCTGTGATACCATCCAAGACGTGCGTCAGATCTTGGGAGGAGTTTTTGTTATGGCTAGGTTTTGGCTTGGTATTGTGTCGTTGTGCTTGATTGCGGCAGCGGGTGTGGCGGACGAGGTTCGGGTGGGGGATGCGTTTGCCCGGGCGGATAGGCAGACGTGTGCGATTGGGACTTCGGCCGTGGGGATGTCGTTTGC
>JAVEWL010000498.1:0-4537 GCA_034004565.1 FCB group bacterium
CTTCCGATCTGGGGTGTGTGCAATTTCTCAAACCTGCAAGATCGAGAGGAAACCCAACACCCCCAAGCAAGAAGCCGCTTGGAGGTGCCACAAAGCAGGGGCTTGAAGGTGCCACCCAGTGCGATGCCCACAACCCGCCCCCCATAACTCCCATTCTTCCCATGATTCCCATACTTCCCATGCTCGCCAATCGGCAGAACCGCCAAGACCCAATCCCCCATTTCTGCGCTTGACCCCCGAAGGTCAAGGGATTACCATGCCCAGTGGCGTTTACCGAATAGTCTCACTTGGCACCATCACAGCATCAGTCCGGTACGCGCTTAGTTACAAGGTATGACAACGTCGGCAAAGGCCGGCCTGTGGGGGCCGTGCCGCCTGTCCGGCGTTGCGTTCAACATCTTTACTGCTAAGGAGAAGCCGAGCGATGGCTGTCATCACAAGCGCACAGCCGGCGACAAAAAGCCGGCCCACAAAGGAAATCAAGCGCGTCGCGGTTCTGGGTTCGGGGGTGATGGGCGCCGCCATTGCCGCGCACCTCGCCAATTGCGGCATTCCAAGCCTCATGCTGGACATCGTCCCGCCCGACCTCAACGGCAACGACCGCGAAAACAAGACCAAGCGCAACGCCTTTGCCCAGCGCAGCAAGGATGCTCTCCTTAAAGCCAAGCCCGCCCCGCTCTACCACCCGTCCTACATGGACATGATCGAGGTAGGTAACTTCGAAGACGACATGCCCCGCATCGCCGAGTGCGACTGGATTTGCGAGGTCGTCAAGGAAGATCTCAAGGTCAAGAACGCCGTCTTCGAGCAGGTCGCGAAATACCGCGCCAAGGGCTCCATCGTCAGCACCAACACCAGCGGCGTGCTCCTCAGCTCCATGGTCGGCACCATGGACGACGACATGCGCCGCAACTTCCTCGGCACCCACTTCTTCAATCCGCCGCGCTACATGCACCTCCTCGAGCTCATCGCCGGCGCGGACACCGACCCCGACGTCATTCGCACCATGGCCGAATTCGGCGAGAACGTGCTCGGCAAGGGCATCGTCTACGCCAAGGACACCCCCAACTTCGTCGCGAACCGCATCCTCACCTTCGCGACCCAGTACATCCTCAAGAAAATGATCGAGACCGGCCTCTCCGCCGAAGAAGTCGACGCACTCACCGGCCCCAACGTCGGCCACGCCAAATCGGCCACGCTGCGCACGCTCGACCTCGTCGGACTCGATACCTACGTACACGTCGTCGGCAACGTCCTCACCAACGCCCCCGACGACGAGCGCATCGACCTCATGACCCCGCCCGATTTCCTCCTCAAGATGCTCGAGAAGGGCTACCTCGGCACCAAGTCCGGCACAGGCTTCTTCAAGCGCACCGACCAGCGCGACGAAAAGGGCAAGCCCATCATCTGGGGCATCGACATCAACACCCTCGAGTACCGCGAGCCCGTGAAGCCGCGCTTCGACTGCATCGGCGCCGCCCGCAAGGCCTCTTCGCTCGAAGAAAAAGTCCGCATCATGCACACCGGCGACGATCCCGGCTCCAAGTTCGTCTGGGATGTCTTCGCCAACATGGCCATCTACGCCGCCAACCGCATCCCCACCGTCGCGGACGATATCGTCAACATCGACAACGCCGCGAAGTGGGGTTTTGGCTGGGACATCGGCATCTTCGAGACCTGGGACGCCCTCGGCGTCAAGTACGTCTGCGATCGCATGAAGGCCGACGGCCTCGAACTCCCCCCGATCGCCGAAGCGCTCCTGGCCTCGGGCAATACGTCGTTCTACAAGACCGACGAGAAGGGCCAGGACTTCTACTTCGACCTCGCGACGAAGCAGTACCAGCCCATCCAGCACAATCCGAACGTCATCAACCTGCTGCTCCGCAAGGCCGGCGGCAACATCGTTAAGCAGAACGACGGCTGCAACCTCATCGATATCGGCGACGGCATTATCTGCGCCGAGTTCCGCACCAAGATGAACACCATCGACCTCGACAACATGACCATGCTGAACGAAGCTGTGCGGATGCTCAACGACGGCGAGTTCGACGGCATGGTCCTGGGCAACCAGGGCGAGCATTTCAGCGCCGGCGCCAACATCATGATGGTCCTCGGCGACGTGCTTCAAGGAGCCTGGGATAAAGTGGACGCGGCCTCGAACCTCCTGCAACAACTGGGCATGGGCATGCGCTTCTGCAAGAAACCGGTCGTGGCGGCGCCGCACCACTACACCCTGGGCGGCGGCATCGAAATGTCGCAGCACTGCGCGCGCGTCGTTATCAACGGCGAGACCTACGGCGGCCTCGTCGAGGCGGGCATCGGCGAGATCCCGGCCGGTGGCGGCACCAAGGAAATGCTCCGGCGCGCACAGGCCTACGTGCCCGCGTCGGTCCCCGAAGGCAACTTCTTCCCCTACATCCGCCGCGCCTTCGAAACCATCGCCATGGCCAAGGTCAGCACCAGCGGACCCGAGCTCATCGACCTCGGCTACTTCACCGACCAGGATTTCGTGGTCGCCAACTTCCACCAGCAGATTAAGCGCGCCAAGGACGTCTGCCTCGGTCTCCTCAAGGCCGGCTACAAGCCGCCGAAGCCCGCCACGCTTATCGCGACCGGCGAGCCGATGCGCGCCACGTTCCGCTCCGCCGTGTACCAGATGGTCCTCGCCGGCTGGGCCTCCGAACACGACGCCCTCGTGGCCGACCAGCTTGCCCGCGTGCTCACCGGCGGCGACCGCGCACCCGGCACGAAGATGACCGAGCAGGACGTCCTCGACCTTGAACGCGAGGCCTGGGTCACCCTTTGTGGCACGGAAAAAACGCAGGCCCGCATGAAGTACATGCTCGAAAACGGGAAGCCCCTGCGCAACTGATGTGTTTCGGTACGGTTGGACCCTTTTCAATTGAAATGAAATGCGCAAAGGCGCTTGAGGGAGTGATAGACGATGCGTGACGTATACGTGGTAGCGGCGGCGCGGACGGCCATCGGCCGGGCCATCAAGGGCACCCTCGCCCAGTTCCGGCCCGAAGACATGGCGGCGGCCGCCATCAACGCCGCCGTAAAACGCGCCGGCATTCCGGCGGACAAAGTGCAGGACGTGGTCATGGGCTGCGCCATGCCCGAGGCCGAACAGGGCATGAACATCGCCCGCATTTCGGTCCAGCGCGCCGGCCTGCCCGACCAGGTCAGCGCCATGACCATCAACCGCTTCTGTTCCTCCGGTCTCGAAGCCATGGCCATCGCCGCCGCCAAGATCGACAGCGGTCTCTTCGACATCGCCGTCGGCGGCGGTGTCGAATCCATGAGCCTCGTGCCCATGGGCGGCAACGACTACCGGCCGAATCCCTACCTCAGCATCCACCGGCCCGAGGTCTACATCGGCATGGGCCACTGCGGCGATAATGTCGCCCGCGACTTCAAAATCGCCCGCGCCGACATGGACCAGTGGGCCCTGCGCAGCAATCAATTGGCAACGGCCGCCATCGACGCCGGACGCTTCAAGGACGAGATCGTCCCGCTCGAAGTCCCGCGCAACGGCGGCACCGTCACCTTCGACACCGACGAAGGCCCGCGTCGTGACACCAACATCGAAGCCCTCACCAAGCTCAAGCCCGCGTTCTCGGCCTCGCCGAAAAACGGCTTCTGCACCGCAGGCAACTCAAGCCAGATGAGCGACGGCGCCGCGGCCCTCGTGCTCATGAGCGGCAACGCCGTAAAAGAAACCGGCGTCAAGCCCCTCGCCAAATTCCTCGGCTACGCCGTCGCGGCCGACTCCCCCAAGTACCTCGGCCCGGCACAGCTCCCCGCCATCAAGAAAGCCTGCGAAATGGCCGGCATCAAGGTCGAAGACCTCGGCCTCATCGAGTGCAACGAAGCCTTCGCCTCGCAGACTCTCTACGTCATCCGCGAGCTCGGCCTCGACCCCGAGAAGGTCAACGTCAACGGTGGCGCCATCGCCCTCGGCCATCCCCTGGGCTGCACCGGCGCCAAGCTCTCCACCCAGATCATCCACGAAATGAAGCGCCGCGGCGAAAAATACGGCCTCGTCACCATGTGCATCGGTGGCGGCATGGGCGCCGCCGGCGTCTTCGAACTCGCCAACTAACCCAAATCCAAAAGCACCCCCAAACCCCCGTTTGGGGGTGCTGTTTTGTCACTACCAGGAGCCCCCAGGCACCACCAAGGCTCAAATACTCAAAGAACTGCCTTTCTTTCCTCCCATCTTTCCCATACTTCCCATGACTCCCATAACTCCCATTCTTAACCTCACGGGAGCCATGGAAAACCCATCATCTTCCCAATCTTGTCAATCCTGTCAAAAACGCTTGCAGTTCTTGTGTTTCTTTGTGTCTTTGAGCCTTTGTGGTGATCTTGCCATCCCCCAATCCTGTACAATCCCCCCATGAAGACCGTCATCACCCTAACTCTAGCCCTCTTCCTCGCCGCCTGATCCGCGCCCCCCACCGATCCCCCAAAAATCATCGTCTTCGCCGCCGCCAGCACCGCTGACGCCCTCGAAGCCAACGCCGAAACCTAC
>JAVEWL010000499.1:0-4527 GCA_034004565.1 FCB group bacterium
GCTCCGATCAGCACCCACGTCTGGCCGGGCGTGCGAAATAGATCGGCGGCGACCAGGAAGAGAATGAAGAGAGAGGCCAGGCTCACAAACTCTCGGCCGAGGCTGAAGCCCGGGTTATACGACGCGAGCGCGGCAACAAAGTTCAGGGCCACAAAGACGACAGTCGCCCAAAACAGCGCAGGGTACGCTTGCCCTTTTTCGGCCGCCGGCCGGGGCGCAAACAACCAGAGGGCCAGCGCGAGAAAGGCGCCCAGTTCGTAGCCCAGGATCTTCAGGTCGACGGTGGGGCTGGGCGTGAGCGGAAAGATGGCGAGCACCACAAAAAACACAAGCGCGACGATCAGGACCCGTTGCGCCTTGGCGAAAATCGATTCCATAATTACTCCGAACCCGCCGCTGTCGAAACGCGGCCGGTCCCTAAAAATTTGCGGGAAACAAGGCTTCTTGACCGCCCCCATGCCCGGCGGGAAACGCCACGGCCCCCCTCGGGGTTCGAACGGAACAGCGCTACTTCTCGCCGCGCGTGGCCCCGCCTCGAAACCGGACCACCTTGTCGGCATACCCGCGCTCGTGCGCTTCGTTGTCGGCCCTGTGGTGGCGCTCGGCCTTCATGCCGTCGAATATGCCGGCCAGACACAAGGACACGTCCTGGCGCCGATTGTCGTTGGGGGCATGCTTGTATTCATAGCAGAGCAGGATGTCCTGCCCTTCGGACGACTTGACCTTGAGGATTTCCCGGGAGTCCGGCTCCGCCGCGTATTTCACATCGACGGGCGAAACCATCAGGCGCTCTCCGCTCTTCATTCGCACCTCGAGGTGTTTCAATCCGAGTTCGTGCCGGCACAGTTCGAGCAGCACCTGGGCCTGCGACGCGCGCATGCCGTCGTTCAGGCGAAGGGATGCGTAGCGGCTGAGCGACTGGAAGATTTTGTTGCGCTGGCGGCGCTCGACAATCGCCTTCAAGGTCGTGGGCCGCAGGTAACCCGCCAGCCACGCGATATTGACCAATGCGCCGATATACAGGGCATAGGGGCACCAGCCCCACTTGGACGTTTCGGGAATCAGGGCCGCCAGCACGGCCGCGACCGCCAGGACCAGTCCCGTGCCGCAGAGGGTCAGCACCACTTCCGGCTGCGAATAGCCCTTGCGCAGGAGACGGTGGTGCGTGTGGCGGTTGTCGCCCGTGAAAACCGGCACCCCGCCGATGTAGCGCCGCAGCATCGAGACCCCCGTCTCGAACAACGGAAGGCTCAGCGCCAGCATGGGCGCGAAGATGATAACCGCCGCCTCGGACTTCTGCGCGCCCAGCAGCGAGATGACCGCCAGCGCATAGCCGATGAACATGCTGCCCGTATCGCCCAGAAAGATGCGCGCGGGCGGAAAATTGTAGAAAAGGAAAGCCAGCAGGCTGCCCGCCAGGGCCGCGCCGGCAAGCGTGACAAACGCGTTGTGCTGCGCAATGCTCAGCGCCACCAGGGCAACCGTTCCCACCAGCGCAATACCCGAGGCTAACCCATCAATGCCGTCGATGAGGTTGAAGGCATTGATGAGACCAACCACCCAGAGCATCGTCAACAGCCCGCCCATCACCACGCCCAGTTCGACGGTGCCCAGGAAGGGCACACTGACGGTCGTAAGGACGTGCCCCGTGAAGCACACGAACAGGGCCACGGCCACCTGCCCCAGAAGCTTGTAGCGCGCCCGCATGCCCCGGGTATCGTCGACAAAACCCAGGGCCACGATGGCGACGCCGCCCGCCGCGATGGCCAAACAGTCATTCCGGACGCTGGCGACGTCCATCAGGGGGTCAAACCAGGCGCGGTGGTGAATCCAGATCCATTCCCATTGGCGGATGACCAAATGCCCCAGGCCGCCCACAAAGACGCAGAGAGTGAGCAGCGGAATGGCAACACCCAGCCCGCCCAGAAGAGGCATCTCCCCCTGGAAAACCTTGCGGAAACCGCCCCGATCGACCGCATCGATCCGGCGCGCAAAGCGCATCACGGCCGGAATAAGCGCCGCCGAAACGAGTAAGCAACCGACAAACAGCCCACAAACCACGTTCACGTACATGTACGTAGTCAACCGGATACCTTTCTGGTGACTATGCCACTTTGATGAACAGCCCCAAGTGCTCCCGCAGCGAGTGCAACGGCCATTTTACGAACATTCAAGGATAATCGCAACCCCCTGGATGGAACCGGATGTGAATAAGGGGAATCATACCCGTCGACGGGAGCGGTCCGGACGAACGAAACCAAACGGCCCCGCCCGCTCGCCTGTGCGAGGCCCTGCCCCAGATCGACACTTGCAAGTAGCTGGATAGGCATGGTTTAGAACGGGTGGGCCGACCCGGAGCCCGAGGCCGCCCTTGACAAGGTCGGCGATCATCGGTACATTAGGGGACTTGGGCACGATACGCTTGGCTGCAGTGTCGGACCGTCGCAGGTACAATGTTCAATCGCGAAGGCTTCGTGATTTCTGGCGTCGTTTCCGTCCGTGAGTGCGACATGGGGCGTTTTCCACAGCACCCCGAAGCGTGTTAGAGTGGCAACTCTGGGCGCAGGCGCATGCCCTGACAACGAGGGGAGTAGGTGTCTTGTCATTGCCGCTAGACGATACGATTTCGTTTCCAATCATCCTGGCGTGGCTGAGATCCCATTGGCCCAAGATGGTCCTGGGGGGGGTTGCCTTCGCGATCTTGGCCCTCCCGGTGGTGCTCTTGAAGGCGAAGACATACGACGCCAGCGTGACGCTGCTGATATCGCCCCCGACCTTTAAAGACCGCCCCAAACCTGCCAATCCACGCGATCCGGCCGCGCTGCAAGAGACCATCTCGGACATGATGCCGCGTGCGTTGCCGGTGGAAACCTACAAGATTATCGCGCTGTCTCCCCCAGTGCTGGACGAGGTTATTCGCCGGGTTCCGTTGGAGGAGATGGGCGTAAAGGCCCTCGAAATGAATCTCGAGGTCGAACTCGTGCAGATGGGCAGCCGTAGCGCGTCGACTGGCATAATGTATTCACAGGCCATTCTGTTTCGCGCAAAGGCCCATGAACCGGAAACGGCCGCCAAGATATCGCAAACTTGGGCCGAAGTGTTCAAGGAGCAAGTGGACGAAACGGCCGCCACGGGCATCGGCGAGACATTTGCCTTACTCGACACGCTGCACAACAGCACCAAGACCGCCTACGAACAAAGCGATCTCGCCTTGGCCGAACACCAGAAGCAGTGGAATTTGGACCTGATTAAGGCGCAGATCGACTCCAAGCAAAAGGAATATACGGCCTTTGAAGGCACCCTGAAGCAGACCGAGGTGAACCTGATCGCCGGCGAGAAAAAGCTGGCCGCGCTCGAAGCGGAATTGGCCAACGAACCGGAAAAACTGGTACTTTTCCGTGCTCCGTCTGACGATGCGTATTGGATCGCCGGGCTCGATAGCCAGAGCAAGTCCAAGGAAGCTCCGGACAAGGGCCTGCGCACCGAGGAAATGAATCCGAACCACATTAAGATTCGCGCATCCGTCGTCGAGGCAAAGGAATCCATCGAAGGCCTGAGGGCCACCAAGGATACGATCCTCGTCAAGCTGGACGAGCTCAAGAAGGAGATGGACGCGCTGACCGTGACGCTGGCCGACCAGACCGTCGAGCGCAACAAGCTCATGCGCGAGTCGGAGAGCCTGAAAGAAACCTACTCGTTGGTGCGCGCGGAATACGAAAAGGGCCGCATGGCCGACCAGACTCGGGCCAGCGATATTGTGATTGCCGGCAATGCGGTCGTTCCCGACGTGCCCAGCAGCCCGAGTAATCCCAAGCTTGTCATAGCCGCGACGATGTTGGGGATGCTGCTGACAGGGGCTTTCCTGGTGGCGAAAGAAATCAGCGACACAGTTCAACAGGCACAGAACGCGAGAAAACAAACCGCGGCCCATGCGGCTGTATTGCCCGGTGGCGCTCCAGAGAACGGCCCCGTGGATATTGCTCACGCCGGCGAGGAACGGGCGAATTCCGGCAAGGGGGTATGAAAAACTACCGCCGAATCGGATTTCCTCAGTCATCCTGGCTCAGGCATGACACGTTGCGATATCGATGCAGTCAATTCTTGGGATATGAATTGGGAGTATAGGGAGATGCAAATGAGTTCGTATCGTCTCAAGGTGCTTGCGTGGATTAGTTCAGGCGCGATAGTGACCGGTTTGCTGATCGGATGCAGTCCTGCCCCCACCCAGAATGATGTGGCGACAGATGCCGAAGAATCGACCTCGGTCACGGTAACCCCTGTAACCACTTCGGAGCCTGAGAAGCCTCAGCCGGTCGAAAGCAGTCCGGCCCCCGTCGTGAAAGGCTCGAAGCCGGCTTCGATTGCGCCTCAGCAGGAAGTCAGTCCGACCCAACCGCCTGGTGCGGCGGCCCCAGAGGTTGCCGGAGAAGATCCCGAAGCCGTCAAGCGAAGCCAACAGATTTTTGCGCTTTATCACAAGATACAGAACTACGACAAGCTCAAAGAGAAACCGGAAGGGGGCATTGA
>JAVEWL010000500.1:0-4521 GCA_034004565.1 FCB group bacterium
CGGTGGGACGGAAGGCGGGCCGCTGTTCGGACGGGAGATCAACTCGGCTGGGCAGGCGGCACCGGACGGTGAACAAAGCCAGGGACACACGCGGGCGGGAAAGCGCAGCGCCGTGCGGCGGCGCGGCAGGCCGGGCGAACGCCGGGCCTGCCAGTGCTGCCGCGCAAGCGGAAACGAAGGGAAACCACGCCGACCGGAACCACCGAGCCGGTTGCGCAGCATCCGGCGGCGTTCGGGTTCGGCACGGCGCAGCCCGCGCGGAGCCGCAAGCCCTTGGCCCCGTCTTTTTGGGGCGAAGGGCGCCGTGGCGGAGAGCGGGCGGAAACGGAGGGGACAACGCCGAACGAAGGCACCGAGGGCATTGCGGAGGTGGCGTAGGCCGGGTTTGTGGCCGTAGCCGCCGGAGCATTGCCCGGCGCGTCTCGTTGGCACCGCGCTAGCCCGGCGCGACGCTTGCCGCGCTAGCAAGCAAGCGGCGTGACGGGCGGTCCGAAGGGTTGACGGCACAAAATCAGCCTTGAGTTTTCCCTAGGTCAAGCCGACAATATGGACAGCTCATCTACCATGCGTAGAAGGAGTAACGAAGCCGTCCCTCGGGGCGGCTTCAGCCTTTCTGGCCCCCTCTTTTGCAATATTCTTCATATTCCCTTTGCAGTTTCCGCTGTCGGTGCGGCTGCTCCACCAGATAGGCAGTCCACGGCAGAATGTAATCACCGCGATCTGCCAGGATGACCAAATAGTTCTCCTGCGCAAACCACAGACACACCCTGACCTCATTCCCCCGCTGGTTGCGCCATACTTTTATCGCCGAGTCGTCGTTATGTTCGATGATCGGCCTGGGCCAGCGTATCCTCTCGCAACGCCGGAAGTCGGGAGTGCGGTCTACTTCTACCTCGCCCTCCTGGGTCATGTGCCAAAAGGTCGCCTCCTTGCCATGCGTCATCGGATGACGTTTCAGACCAAGCCGTCGCCCTTGGAACACCGGCTTGCTGTCGATGAAATCCTGCTTGAACCATGCGTAAATGGCGTCCAGATAGGCATCCCAGTTGCCGCCGTAGTTATTGAACAAAACCAGAGGCGGCAGCCAGGCAGGCGCTTCACTCATCCCTGCACCTCCGCCGCGTGCCAGCGGAACAGATTGAGCTTTTCTTCCCGCAGCAGCGTGGTCCTATCCAGGCCGTAGCCGGATCGTTGCCGCATCCGTTCGATGATCGCTGTCTTCCCTGCATTACCCTGCAATTCCCGATTCAGGTAAGCAATGGCGCCTATAAGCAAATCGGCCAATTGCAGCTGCTCGACTTCGTGGGAGTGAACCAGTTGCAGGCGCTCGATCACTTCACGCGAGAAATCATACATGTTGTTGCACAACACCTCGTGTAGCTTTGCCGCCTTTTGCACGCCGCGCGTGTCCTTGATGTCGAGATAAACCCGGTAGCGCGCATCCGGCCGGAAAATGACCTTCAGCATGTCGAAGTACATCTTGTAATACCAAGTGTCGTGATCCTGGCCGGGGAATGCACCGTGCCGTAATAAAGTTTTGTCGGGCACGATCAAGGCGCGAAAGTGCAGATCATCGTCATCGAAGAAGTAATCGACAAGGTCCAGGTACAACTCCTTCTTAGCCGGCGATACCTTAGTCCACTTCACTTCAAACTGTGCAGGCAACCCGTGTTTCTGCTTGATCTCCCGCAGGCGGACGGCGATCTCGCGCGTCTTGTCCAGCGGGCACCAGACCGCACCTAGCACCATTGCCTTCTGGCGGTCATTTTCCAGGTGACAGGATTCGTCGCAATAGACGTTCAAGGTATCGGTCATCGTTTCAGCGCCTCGTCATGCATCGTTCACGCCGATTTCTCATCCTTCGCGCGCGAAGCGGAAACCGCCTTCACCAGCCGCGCCGACTTGGGATCGTAGACATAGTTCGTTATCGTCCCGTCCTTGATACGCTCGACGGCCTCATCAACAACGAACAGGGGAACAAGAAACCATTCCTGCGGCTGCACGGGATGGCCGAAGCGGTCGTTGATGGTAATGTTCAGCCGTGCCGACGCAAACAGCCTGTGAAACAGGTTTTCCATCCGCGAGCGGTTGATGCCTGCCAGCTTGTACGTGGCGACCACCTCCACCTTAGCTAGAAGGTACGTGGCGTCATGCTCAGCGTCGGCAATGCGGGTCTCCACCTTGCTGCCGGTCACGCCGATCTTGTGGATCAGGTCGCGGTGCTGTGCGACATAGGGATGGTCCGACAGGGAGCGCAGGACATAGATCGTACCGCTCTCAACATCGTCCGCCTCCAGTTCGCCGCCGAAGGACATCTGCCCGCTCTCCGGCGAAACCAGCCGCCGCGCGGCGGGGTCGTTGTAGAACGCGCGTTGAAGCGAGCGCAGCAATAGATTGCTCTCGGTGCCGTTGGCGAAGATGGCCCGCAAACGGCGATCCACCTCCCCGGCGGTCGTCTTCAACGGCTCGCCCACCTCGGCGATGTAGAGGGTGATGCCGTCGAGGACGAAGAAGTCTCCGGCCTCAATCGCGCGGCGACCCGCCTCGATGGGCTGGGCCTGGCGCAGGCCCGTCTTGAGATCGGCCTGTACGCGCTCAAACAGCGGCTTGAACGTCTCGAAGTCCTCGCATGTCTTCCGGTCGGCGATCTCCTCGGCAGCGCGTTTTTCGGCGCTGCTGCGGACATGGCGCAGGACAGTTAAGTCCTCAGCGCCGCCCACGCCCGCCAGTTCGGCAGCGAGCTGATCCACGTCGTAGTCGGGCGATGGCTCGGCAACTCCTGCTACACCAGCAAGCAAGCCCTGATAGTCCAACGGCTCCAGCATGGTGCGGCAGTCGGGGAGCGCACGTAGACGGTCGAGGCGCACGGCATACAGCCGCTCAAAGATGTCGCGGTCCTCACCGTGTTGTGGAGCGCGTCCATGCTTTTCGACAAACCGCTGGATTTCCTCAAACCCGGCGATGACGCGCTCCTCACGCGGCGGGCGTCCGCCCTTGGCTTCCGGCGCGGCGAATTCGGAAAGTTCCGCCGCCAGTTCGTCGAGGTCGAGTTCACTCATAGCGCCCCTCCTTCTTGTAGCGCATGAACGCGGCGGCGCCTTCGGCCATGCGTCGTTCCCACGCATCCTGCGAATCGAGAGCGGGCACGCGTCCGCGCTCCTTCTTGAACTGGACGGCACGGACGGCAAGCTCTTTCGCTTCATCCGGCGTCAGGTTCGCGCGCTTGGCGGAGATTGCCGCCGCTACCTGCTTCAAGCTGTCCTCGCTCATGGTTTTGGCGAGAATGGCATAGGCTTCGCCGAACGGGTTGATGCGGTCGATCAGGTCGATGTCCAGTTCGCGCACGTCCATCGCAAAACGGCGGACGCCATCGACCAGTGCAGTGTTGGGGGAGACCGCGTCGGTATCCCCTCCTGTCGCAAGCTGCTTTGCCTGCTGTGTCAGGGTGAGCGCGGCGATAGCGTGCTGGCGCACGGCTTCCTGATCCTCGGCGTCAAGCTCGGGGTACTTGTCCTTGATGATCTTGCCCATGCGAACCTGGGTCAGTTCCTCGGGCACCAGTTCTTCGTCGAACAGGCCGCGCTCGATGGCGGTCTTGTCCTGAATGAACGTGGCAATGACTTCGTTCAGGTCTTCTTGGCAAATACGCGTCGCTTCCTTGCTCTTGGGTTCGGCGAGGCCCTTGATTTCGATCTGTACCTGTCCGGTCTGGTGGTTGACGCCGACATTGGACTTGTCGGGGTCGTAGCCACCCTCGCCGTAGTCGAAGCCCGGTGTCGGACCGCTATCCGCATTCTTAGGTTTGAACTCGAAGCGCGGGGCGAGGACCTGCTCCATCAGGAGGCTCGCGGCGATGGCCTTCAAAGTGTCGTTTACGGCTTCGGTCACCGCTTGCTCTGTAGCGTCCGGTTCGGCGATCAGGTTGGTGAACCTCGCGCGAGTCTTGCCGGGCGCGTCGCGGGTCGCGCGACCGATGATCTGCACAATCTCGGTTAGGCTGGCGCGATAGCCGACGGTCAGGGCATGCTCGCACCAAATCCAGTCAAAGCCCTCCTTCGCCATGCCCAGCGCGATGATTATGTCCACGTAGTCCCGGTTGTTCTTCTGAGCCGAGTCCTTGAGCGCGGCGGATACCCGGTCGCGCTTGGTGGCGTCGTCATCAACAAGATCCGCGATGCGCAGCACCCGCCCGTCAGGTCGCTTGACGAGCTGGTAGCCCGTGGCGGCGTCGATGCCCTGCCATTCGCCCAATGCCTCGATGATGTGCTCTACCTCGCGCATCTTGTCTTTTGTGCTTTCGCGCGAATTGACGTTGGGGATGTGGATGATGGTCTTTTCGTTGGGATCGAGAACCTTGAGGATGTCATCGACGTAAGACCCAGGGTAGAAGAAGTAGCCGATGTCGAGCTGCTTGAGGTACTCGTAGCCGTTGAGCTGTTCGTAGTATGTGTAGGTGACCTTGTCGAACTTAGCGTCATCTGACGGGGCGAGCACGTCCTCCGCGTCGCCCCGAAAGTACGA
>JAVEWL010000501.1:0-4519 GCA_034004565.1 FCB group bacterium
CCGCACTGCACGCAGCGGCTCAGGAACTCGCGCTCGTCGCGCGCGCCCGGCGGACGGATCAGGCCGGGGTTGAACACCTTACCCTGCGCCTGCGGCGAAAGGCGCAGCGCCAGTAGGCCCGCCACACCCGCCCCGGCCGAGGCCATCAACGCGCGCTTGCCGAGGTCGAGCGGCTCTTCCGTCGCGGGCTTCAATGGCGAATCGAACTCGAACGAGATCGCGCCCCAGTTGCACTTCGCGCCGCAGTTGAGGCACATGAAACATTCCGACGGCTGCCACTCGTCCGCGCGGTCCGGCGTGGCCGCTCCCTGGCAATCCACCTTGCACAGGCCGCACTTCGTGCAGTTCTCAGCCATGTTCTTTACGCGCAGCAACGGCCGGCGCGACAACAACCCGAGCAGCCCGCCCAAGGGACAGAGGTAGCGGCACCAGAATCGCTTCCGGAATAGATTCAGCAGTATCACCGCGCCGAATACGAACAAGATCAGACCGCTGTCGAGAAAAGCTTTGCGCTTGACCACGAACACCGAATCGCGCAGGAAGCCGTACACCGGCTCCGTCGCGCTCTTCAGGTGCAGCGGGCCCACGTGGGGGTCCGCGTCGTACACCGCATTGGCGCTCTGCTCCACCCCGTACTGCGTCGCGGGCAGCAACACCAGGGACGACGCCTTGTAGAGCAGCGAGAACGGGTCGAACAACCCGGCCACGTGCGCCCCAAACAGCGACATCACCAGGATCGCCGCCAGCAGGTAATACTTGGTCCGTTGCCAGTTCGAGTACTGCTCGGTAACGACCAGGACGTGGTTGTCCTGGCGCCGCAGGCTGCTGACGATCGAGTTCAAGGTTCCAAGCGGGCAAATCCACCCGCAGAATACGCGACCGAAGACCAGCGTCAGCGCCACGGTGATCAGCGACAGCAGCAGCATCGCCGGCACGGCATGCGCCGCCAGCGCCGTGGTCACCATGACCAAGGGGTCGAGGTCGAAGAACAGTTCCAGCAGCGGAGACGGCCTGCCCTTATCGGGGTGCCGCGCCCAGAGGAGCAACACGAAGAACAGGACCAGAAAACCACCTTGCACCGTTCGCCGGAGCCAGCGCACCTGCCTTATCCGGCCCTTCGAATTCACGCGATTTCAATCTCCCTGGGCGACAACGAGCGGTAGTCCATTACGCCCAGTCCTTCGGCGAAGCCCGCGGCGATCGACGGAATGGCCTCAGGCTTATGGCCGAGCAACTCCGCGCCCCAGGCGTCCAACGCCACGATATCCGTGCCCGCGGCCAGCGTGTTGAGCTGCTTGACGTCCTTTGGGTCGCCGCCCGTCGGGCCGTTTGCGGTCAGAATGCGAATCGCGTCCAGCACGCACAGGCGCGCCTTCGGTTGGAGGAATTTCGTGATGTCGCACAGGCATTGCGACAGGTTCTGGTGCCATTTCTGGCGGTTGTCGCAGATGCCCATGTAGTTCTTCATGCAACCGGTCATGGTGGCGATGCTGTGATGCTTCACAACCGGGCAGTTAATGATGAGATCGGCCTCGACGATGTCCGGATACACCGGCCACTTCTTCAGAATTTTGCCCTTGAGGTCGATTTCCCGGAAACGGTTCGTGTCGATGTAGACGATTTCCGCGCCCGCCGCCTTGGCCGCCGCTTCGATCCCGCTCGACACGTAGGACTTCGTGGCCTCGTTGCAGGTGTAGTCCCCCACCTTGACTTGCTTGGCGCCCGCGGCGAGGCAGAGCTTCACCAGCGTCGCGACGACGTCCGGATTGGTGTTCGCGGCGAGTTCCGGAACCCGGTCCCAGCCGATGTTCGGCTTCACCCACACCGAGTCTCCGCTCTTCACAAAGCGCTGCATCCCGCCCAAAGCGTCCACCGCCTGCGTCGTCATCTTGACCGCCATGGCCGAGAACGCGGCGGGGTCGACGGGAGCCGAATTGCAGCGGGCAATCGCCATCGTCGCGGATGCGTCCTGCGCCGACGCCACCTTGCTCAGGGCCACGGCACCACCGGCGGCGGCGCTCCATTTCAGGAAATCACGTCGGGTCTGGTTGGCCATAGCTACCTCCGATTCGCCCTCAGATATACGCCGATAGACACGGATTAGCACAAATAGAGTACAAAGAACGTGCCAATACTCGGAACCACCCATGGAAATCGCAAGTCTTTTATCAGCAACATGTTACCAATGCAGCCAAACTCAACATCCCCGCCCCGCAACGAGACATGCGCAAACTTGCACGTTACACACCTGCGCAATGCGGGACATACGGTGCGCAGATATGTCCGAAAAACGGAAGCGTGCCAGAGGGTATTCGACGACCCGGACCACAACCGGGCTCACATCAGGGTGTGTCAAATGAAAGGCCGGCCGCGGAGGCTTCCGGGGCCGGCCTTGGGATGATTTGGGAGGTCAATCAGGCGGACTTGTCGTCTTTCGGCTTTTCCTTCGCGCCGGCGGGGGCCGGGCTCTCGTTTATGAATTTCAGCGCCTCCTCGATGAGGATTTCGCCGGTCATCTCGCCCAGGGTTGTGCGGCTGATGTAGTTGTAGCGCTCGAAGCTCTTGAAGTCGACTTTGGCCATAATGTAGCCGAAGGCATCGTTGGTCAGGCCGAACAGAAAGTTGTGTTCACCCTTCATGTTGCGCTTCAGGTAGAACCCGATGTTCGGCAGCGCCTCGCCGGGGATGGTCAGAATCTGCGCATTGCCCAGGTTGACCAGGTTCATCTGCGTGCTGGTCGTGTTGTTCTCGCCGATGCCGAGACCGATGGGCGATATCTTGCTCACTTGGATCATCTCTTCATTTTCCACCGGGAAGGTGACGCGCATTGCCAGGCAGGTCAAATCCGGATTCTCCTGGACGGGCGCGTCGGCCACGATACGCAACGCTTCGTCCGCAAGCAGGTTGCCGATGCGAATGCACTCTTCCCAGGTCTGGATGTCGTCGTCGCCGCCCTTGGGGTCGCGGTTATCGGCGGTAACCATGCCACCCTGTGCGCTGTTCATGTAGATGCCGGCTCCGCCGCCGTTCGCCGCGATACGGTCATAAAGGGGCCCCACGAAATCGGGACTCAGGAAGCCGCTGTCCGGCCCCAGGATTTCCGGATGCGAGGCGTAGTTCACGAGCGTGATGAAGGGCTTCCCGTCCGCGCCCAGAAACTGCATGACGTGGCAGCGGCGATCGTAAAGCTTGGGAGCGTAGTAGTTGTATGCAATCCCTTCCTTTGCCTCGCCGGTGGCGATCTTCACCGACGCCGGCTTCAGGTTCGCGACCGCCTCGTTCACCGCGTCCGCCAGCGAACTCACCACGAAATCGACGTATTCCAGATTCGTGGTGACTTTGCCGTCTTCGTCGGGGAAACCGTACATGTCGGGCGCGCTGTGCGAGTGGGTGCAGCCAATCAGGATGTTCTCTGGCGGCACATTCTTGACCTTCTCCCGCACGCGGTTGCCGAGTGCGGCGGGGAACCCCAGAAAGTCCGTGCTGCAGATGACCGTGGTGGTATCCGCGTCCGCAACGGCCAGCGCCCGCACGTTGAGCTTGCCGCGAAAATCCTTGGCGGGCTCCGACGGTCCCATTCCGCCCGAGATGGACAACAATTCCTTCGGGGTTACGTCGCGCACCGCGATGGCGGCGCGAAATTCCGCCGCCGCAATGGAACAAATCAGTGAAATCATCAGAGTGGCCAAAACGAATCGAGTTTTCATGCGCAGCTCCTTCATGCCGGCGCATCACGCCGGCCGCACGCACATCAACACACCTAGCGCATCATCTTGCGCGTAAACACCAGGATAAATACCGCCATGAAGAAAGAACCCAGGAAGGCTTCCGTGGCGGCGAACCACCGGGTCGAGTCGACGGGCAGAAAATCGCCGTAGCCCGTGGTCGTGATGATAACCATACTGAAGTAGAAACAGCAGGCGAAATCGAAGACATTCTCGAAGAGCGAGGCGGCGGACGAAAATACGACCGCGTCGCCGGTGGCGGCGTTCTTGATCCCGAGCAGAAAATAGAGGACCGCGTACAGCAGCACAAACCCCAGGCACGAGGAGACAATTCGCATCGGCCGCTCGCCGTATCCGCAGACGATGTCCATGAACCACGATCCGAAGCGACCGACGGAAAACCTCGGCATGAGCTTCCGCTTGACGACCATCATGCGGTAGAACATGTCGCTGGCCTCTTCGTTGCGCCCCGCATCGCGGAAATTGTTCAGCAGCGTCAGGTAGACCTCTTCGGCCTCGAGCCAGTACTTTCGCGCTTCCACGTGGTCGCCTTGCTGGGCCTCGCGGTTGGCCTTGTGCTCGTTCACGACGATTGAATGCTTGCCCAGCTCCGACCCGTCAAAACGCGCGCCCGAAAGCCGGGCGCCGAGTAGATTCGCCCCGGTCAGGGTCGTGGAGCGAACGTTCGCGTCGGCCAGCGAGGCGTAGTACAGGTTCGAGTCTTTCAGGTTCGCCCCGAAAAGGTGGGCGCCATCCAGGTTCGCGCGGTACAGCCGCGCGCCTTCAAGATTGGC
>JAVEWL010000502.1:0-4509 GCA_034004565.1 FCB group bacterium
GTACCAGGACGGGATTGCGCAGCGGTTGGAAGAGCGGCATGGTCCCATGAATGTGCTCAACATGGGCATCGTGGACGATCCGATCCGGGCGCGGGAGATCGGCGACCGGCTGGCGCGCGAGGGCGCCGACGTTATCCTGCTCTACATCTCGACGTACGCGCTGAGTTCGACGGTGCTGCCGGTGGTGCAACGGGTCAAGGCGCCGGTGATCGTGCTGAACCTTCAGCCGGTGGCGGCGATCGATTATGGGGCGTTCAACGCGATTGGGGATCGCGGCCGGATGACCGGGGAGTGGCTGGCGCATTGCCAGGCGTGTACGGCGCCGGAGCTGGCGTCGGCGTTCAACCGCGCGGGGATTGAGTATCACCTTGTGACCGGGACGCTGGACGATTCGGAGGCGTGGCGCGAGATTGGCGACTGGCTGGATGCGGCGCGGGTGATGGTGGCGTTGCGGGATGCGCGCGTGGGGGTGCTGGGACATTACTACTGCGGGATGCTCGATGTGTACAGCGACATGACGCGGTTGTCGGCCGTGTTTGGGGTGCATTTCGAGTTGCTGGAGATGTGCCAGTTGCGGCGGCTTCGCGATGAGGCCGCGGATGCGGATATCGAGCGCAAGCTTGGGCAGTTCGATACGGATTTCCGCGTCGATGCGAGTTGCACGGAGGCCGAATTGCGGCGGGCGGCGCGGACGTCGGCGGGGCTGGATGCGTTGGTGAAAAACAACCGGCTCGATGCGATGGCGTATTACTACGAGGGCGAGCCGGGGAACGAGTATCAGGACATCGTCACGTCGGTGATTCCGGGCAATACGCTGTTGACGATGCACGGGGTGCCTGTTGCGGGTGAGTGCGAGATCAAGAATGCCATCGCAATGAAGATCATGGATCTGCTGGGAGCGGGGGGAAGTTTTTCCGAGTTCTATGCGATGGATTTTAGCGACGATGTGGTGCTGTTGGGTCATGATGGGCCGGCGCACGCGGGGATTGCGGAAGGGAAGGTTGGGCTTGTGCCGCTGCCGGTGTATCACGGCAAGCCGGGCAAGGGACTGTCGATCCAGATGACGGTGAAGCACGGGCCGGTGACGTTGTTGTCGGTTGTGGAGGAGCGGCAAGGTACGGTGAAGCTGCTTGTCGCGGAGGGGGAGAGCGTGCCGGGGCCGGTGCTGCAGATCGGCAATACGAACAGCCGGTATCGATTTGGGATTGGCGCGAAGGGATTCGTGAACGAGTGGTCGAAACAGGGTCCGGCGCATCATATGGCGATTGGCACGGGGCATGTGGCGGGGAAGCTGGAGCGGCTTGCGCAGTTGTTGGGGATTGAGTGTCATAGGGTGTGCTAGCCTGAAGGAAGAAGATCAACACCAAGACACGAAGACACTAAGAAAAGCAACCACGTAGCTCCCATTTCCAAATGGCAGTTCTTTGCATTGGTCGAAGAACTCCCATTTGGAAATGGGAGCTACGTTTGGGAGCTAGTATGTCGGCAGGGAGGGGTCGATTTTTTGGGCCCATTCGAGGATTCCGCCTCGGAGGTTTTTGGCGTTGGGGAAGCCGGATTCGTGGAGGAGCTTGACGGCTTGGGCGCTGCGCGGGCCGGTTTTGCAGTGGACGACGAGGTCGCGGACGGGGTCGAGTTCGCCAATGCGGGCGGGGAGTTCGTTGAGGGGAATTAGCCTGGCTTGCGCGAGGCGGCAGATTTGCCATTCTTCGGGCGAGCGGACGTCGAGGATGTCGAAGTCTTCGCCGCGATCGAGGCGGGCTTTTACTTCTTCGACCGTGGTCTCGAGGGTGGATTCGGCGGGGGCTTCCTGTCCGCGCAGGCCACAGAACTGCTCGTAGTCGATGAGCTCGCGGAGGGTGGGGTTGTTGCCGCACAGGGGGCAGTCGGGGCTGCGCTTGATTTTGATCTCGCGGAATTTCATTGCGAGCGCGTCGTAGAGGAGCAGGCGGCCGATGAGGGTCTCGCCGCGGCCAAGGATGAGCTTGATGGCTTCGGTTGCCTGGATGCAGCCGATGACGCCGGGCAGGATTCCGAGCACGCCGCCCTCGGCGCAACTCGGCACCATGCCCGGAGGGGGCGGTTCGGCGAAGAGGCAGCGGTAGCAGGGTCCCGCGGGCGGGGCGAACACGGAGGCCTGGCCTTCGAAGCGGAAGATCGAACCGTAGATGTTCGGTTTTCCGAGCAGCACGCAGGCGTCGTTCGTGAGGTAACGCGTGGGGAAATTGTCGGTGCCGTCGATGACGATGTCGTAGGGTTCGATGAGTTGCAGGGCGTTCGCGGACGTGATTCGCGTTTCGTAGGTGGTGACTTCGATCTCGGGGTTGATGCCGCGCAGGCGTTCGGCGGCGGACTCGGTTTTGCGGCGTCCGACGTCGGATGTGGCGTGCAGCACCTGGCGCTGCAGGTTCGAGAAATCGACGGCGTCGAAATCGACGATGCCCAAATGGCCGACGCCGGCCGCGGCGAGGTACAGCCCGAGGGGCGAGCCGAGGCCGCCGGCACCGATGAGCAGCACCTTGGCCGCCTTGAGGCGTTTCTGGCCTTCGATCGCCACCTCGGGCATGAGGAGATGCCGGCTGTAGCGGGCAATCTCCTGCGGGGTCAGTTCCGTGTTATCCACCGGACATGGCTCCCACGATGATGAAGGGTTCTTCGCCCTTCGCAACGGCATCGGGCACGGGCGTGTCGGGCGCGTCGTGCGACAGGTCCTGTTCGCAGGCGTAGAACCGCACGTAGGCCCGGCGCTTTTGTGTGGCGTGTTCGCGCACGGTACCGCGCAGCATGGGGTAGCGCGCCTCGAGGGCGTCGAGCACCGAACGCTGCGTGACCGGGCCGTCGACTTCGAGCAGCACCTCGCCGTCGACGCGTGCCAGCGTGCGCAGGTGCACGGGCAGCACGACGTGTATCATGGTACGACCTGCACTTCGACGGACAGCACGGCGGGAAGGTCGCGCACGATGGGCGCCCAGTTGTCGCCGGAGTCGGACGACGCGTAGACCTGTCCGCCGGTGGTGCCGAAGTACACGCCGCAGGGTTCGAGCGTGTCGACCGCCATGGCGTCGCGCAAGATGTTCACGTAACAGTCCGATTGCGGCAAGCCTTTCGTGAGGGGTTCCCAGTCGTTGCCGCCGGTGCGGCTGCGGTACACGCGGAGCTTGCCCTCGGGCGGGAAGTGCTCGGAGTCGCTCTTGATGGGCACGACGTAGACGGTTTCGGGTTCGTGCGCGTGCACGTCGATGGGGAAGCCGAAATCGCTCGGCAGATCGCCGCTGATTTCGTACCACGACTCGCCGGCGTCGTCGCTGCGCATCACGTCCCAGTGCTTCTGCATGAAGAGCACGTCCGGGCGCGAGGGGTGCAGCGCGATGCGGTGTACGCAATGCCCGACCTCGGCCGCGGGGTCGGGGATGTAGAGCGAACTGAGGCCCTTCGTGATGGGTTTCCAGGTCTGGCCGCCGTCGTCGGTGCGGAAGGAGCCCGCGGCCGAAATGGCCGTGAAGATGCGGTCGGGGTTGGCCGGGTCGATAAGGATCGTGTGGAGGCACATGCCGCCGGCGCCGGGGGCCCACTGCGGGCCGGTGTCGCTGCCGCGGAGTCCGGCGAGTTCGCGCCAGGTCACGCCGCCGTCGGTGGAACGGAACAGGGAGGCGTCTTCGGCGCCCGCGTAGACGGTGTCGGGGTCGTGCAGCGAGGGCTCGAGATGCCATACGCGTTTGAATTCCCAGGGGTGCTGCGTGCCGTCGTACCACTGGTGCGTGGTGAGGGGCTTGCCGGTTTCGGGCGATGTGTCGTACTGGAAATTGTTGCTCTCGCCTTTGGGCATGCCGTCGGGGGTGGTGAGGGGCTCGCCGGGGGGCGTTCCGGGCTGGTACCAGGTTTTGCCGCCGTCGTCGGAGCGCTGGATGATCTGGCCAAACCAGTCGCTTGCCTGGGAGGCGTAGAGGCGCTTGGGGTCGAGGGGCGAGCCCTTGAGGTGGTAGATCTCCCAGCCGGCAAAGTGGGGGCCGCTGATTTGCCAATTCTTGCGCGAAGCGTCTGAGGTCAGGATGAACGCGCCCTTGCGCGTTCCGACGAGTACTTGAACAGAACTCATACGGAATACCTCGTTAAGAATGTGGAAGTGAATCGTTCCGGAACAGTGAAATCTCGTGATTGGCGTTGAATGGAAGTGCGAGGGAGTGTGCGCCCTGCGTGGCCCTTCCCGCCGCAGTCACTATATCCGGGGCTGCCGGGTGGGGTCAAGAGTTTAGGGGGACGCATGGGAAGCAAAGGACTGGGAGGTCCATTGTGGGCGTTGTGCTCCCCTCACCCTGCCCCTCTCCCCAGGGCTGGTTGTACTACACATCTCAATCCCCGCGCCGCAGCCGATCTTCAACCCCATACGGGGTTGAAGATCGGCTGCGGCGTAGGCCGAGGGGGGAGACGGGCGCGCCTGCACCCGAGGCTATTCACATGCCACAACTTCGTGGTTGAAAACCGCCCTTGGCGCGCTGTCGAGATGTGTAG
>JAVEWL010000503.1:0-4507 GCA_034004565.1 FCB group bacterium
GCCGCTGGACAAAGTACGGGGCACAGCCTAGCCCACGGGCGGCCGTCGCGGCAAGTTCGCGTTGCGGCGGGGCGGTAAATTGCTGACGCACGGACCAGGTTTGTTTGTTGCTTTGTAAAGGGGGATGGTACAATTCGAGTGCCAACACTGGCTTCGGCAATACTTGGCACCACAAGGGACTGCATTGTGTCCAAGAACATATTCTCAAGCGCCGCCACGTTCGCCAAGAACGTCGGCTTACATACGCGGCTTCTTGTCTCGCGCGAGGAGACGCCGGGCGAGGCCTGGGCCGAAATCACCAAGGATGCGCAGAAGCTCAAGCGAGTAATCGCCAAGGCCGGCACGACGGTCACCGAAAGCGAAGCGGATCAACTGGTGGACGAAGGCCGGCGCGCCTACAACGTCAAGGACTACGAAAAGGCCGAGCGCTTCTTCCGGCAGGCCATCGTGACCGACAGCAATCATTGCATGGCCCACACCTACCTGGGTTATGCATTGTACAAGATGGGACGCCTGGGGGAGGCGGAGGGAAGCTGGAACCGCGCCATCGACGTTGCCCCCACTCTTAAAGCCGGCGACAAGGCCCGCCAGAAGCTTCTTCACCTTCAGAAGAAGAAAAAGCAGGCTGTCGACGATCTGGAAGAGAGACTTCGGGGACAAAAGTGAACGAATTCCGCTATTTCATGCCGTCCGAGGTGGTCTTTCAACCTCACGGCTTCGATGCGCTTGCCAAACGTTGCGCGCCGCTGGGCAAGGCGCCGCTGGTCGTTACCGGGCGGCACTCCGCACGCCGCACCGGACTACTGGAACGCATCGACGCGCAGTTCCCGGGCGCGGCCGTGTTTGACGCGGTCGAAGAGAATCCCGCCACGCAAACTTGCGAACGCGGCGCCGAATTCTGCCGGGAACGCGGCTGCGACTACGTCATCGCGCTCGGCGGAGGCAGCCCCATCGACGCGGCCAAGGCCATTGCCGTCCTCGCGCGCAATCCCGGGCGTTGCCGCGATTATTTCGGCGCGAACAAATACCCCGAGCCCAATCTGCCGATCGTCGCCGTGCCCACCACGGCGGGCACCGGCAGCGAGGTTACGCCTTACGCGGTCATCGTCGACAGCGAGGCGAACTCGAAGCGCACGATTTCGGGCAAGAGCCTGTTTCCCGTGCTGGCGTTTCTCGACCCGGCCCTGACCCTTTCGCTCCCGCGCGAGGTGACCGTCAACACCGGTCTCGACGCGCTGAGCCAGGCGATGGAAGGGCTCGTGTCGCGCACGTCGACGCCCGTCGGCGACGCCCTCGCCCTCGATGCCTGCCGCCGCATCCGCAAGTGGCTTCCGCACTGCGCGCAGGACGGCGGCGACCTCGAGGCGCGCGGCGAGATGCTCTACGCCTCGATGCTTGCCGGCTGCGTGATTGCCCAAGCCGGCACGACGCTCGTCCACGGCATGGGCTATTACTACACGGTGAAGTTCGGCGTGGCTCACGGCCGGGCGAACGCGCTTCTGCTGACGCCCCTGTTCCAGCATAACGCGCGCCACGAGACCGCCAAGGTCGCGGCCATCGCGGAGATCCTGGGCCGGCCCGCGCCGCCCGAACCCGATGCTGTGGCCCGGAATATTGCGCTGGGCATCCACGGCATCCTGAGCGAACTGGGCGTTTCGCCCGCGGCGCGCGATGCGGGCGTACCCCAAACCCCTCTCGCCGGGTATGCCGAAGAGGTGGCAGCCGACCCGTACCGTTTCCGGAATCAGCCCGGTGAGCTGGAGCCGGACGATCTGAAACGGTTTTACCAGCAGTCCTACGATGGCGTAATCGCTTGAATTTGGGCGCAAATCGGGAAAGTCAATAATTCTACGGGGGCCGACGGGCCTCGGAACGATAAAGCCATGTAACTCTTGCATTTCCCGCTCTTTCCTGTCAGAATCGTCTCGTGATTTGTTAATCTTTTATCAAGTCTCGGGCTGCAATGCCGATAGAATGTTGCGGGGTCAGCATAGGCTGCATGCTGGATCCTTCTTGGGAGAATGATATGGTTAGTGTACGCGGTATAGGAGGCGTTCCGGAGCCCTCTCCGAATCGTCCGACCGATGTTCGCGATCGCAAGCGCGCCGAGGAAAAAGATCTTCCAGCCCAGGATGGCGTGAAGATCAGCCCGGAGGCGAAACAGGCAGCCGAGGCGGCACGTTTGAGAGAAATCGCACGTCAGGAACCGGATATCCGGGCGGACCGGGTAGACGCCGCAAAGCAACAGCTCGAGCGGGGCAATTACAAGCGTGCGGACGTGGTATCAAAGGTGGCGGAGAAAATCAGCCGGTACATCGAAGAGTAATCGGCCACGTCTGAATAATGTAATGAGCGGGAGCACGATGGTTGTCGTGCTCTCTTTTGTTTTCTTGATGAGCGGATGCGGTTCCTGGCTGCCGTGGCGCGACAACGGCCCGGGACTGGCCTCGTGGTACGGCAACGAATACCACGGCCGGCGCACCGCCTCGGGCGAGATCTTCGACGAGGAGGCCATGACCGCCGCACACCGCGAGTTGCCTTTCGGCGCGATCGTGCAGGTCACCAATCTGACCAACGGCAAGAGCGTCCGGGTTCGCATCAACGATCGCGGCCCCTTCGTGCGTGGACGGGTCATCGACCTGTCCAAGGGCGCCGCCCGCAAGATAGGCATGCTCAATGACGGAGTCGTACCCGTGCGGCTGGACGTCCTTTAGCGCCGCAGACCAGATCTAGGAGTTCGCAGCGAATGCCGACGCTGAGCGTGGTCATGATAGTGAAGAACGAAGCTGAGTGCCTGGACGAGTGCCTGGCGAGCATCAGCGGCATCGCGGATGAAATCGTCATCGGCGACACCGGCTCGACCGATACCACCGTCGCCATCGCCGAGTGGCACCGCGCGCGCGTGTTTTCGATTCCCTGGAACGACGATTTCGCCGAGGCGCGCAACGCGGTGCTCCAACAGGCCACGGGCGACTGGCTCCTCCACCTCGACGCCGACGAAGTGCTGGATGCGGGAAACGCCCGGCGCATTCGCGAACTCGTCGACGCGGACGGCGAAGGCGCCGACGCCATCGGTGTAACGCTCGCCAATTACAGCGACGATCCGCGCGCGTGGCGGTGGGTGCCCTGCCACGCCGATCACGCCCATGCCCGCGGCCACGCCGGGTTTATCGCCGTCGAGCTGCTTCGCCTGTTCCGCAACCGGCCCGACTTCGTCTATCGCGAACCCGTGCACGAGAGCATCACCGAAAGCGTACTTGCGGCCGGCGGCGCGGTGCGCACCGAAGCGGTCATCATTCATCACTACGGCTATGCCGGCTGCGACGCCAACAGCGACAAAGCAAAGCGCTACCTCGAGATCGAGCGGCGCAAGGTTCAGGAGCGTTCGGACGACCCGAAGGCGTGGCTGGATTTCGCGGAACAACTCCTCGCGATGGGCGACACCGACGAGGCGGAAGCGGCCTGCCGCGCGGCCCTCGAGCTGGACCGCGACAACGTCTCCGCCGCCACGAGCCTCGCGAATATCCTCTGCAACCGGGGCGACCTGGACGAAGCGCGCGGCATCTTTGAAAGGTTTGTCGAGCGTGGGGGCGCTTTGCCGCACATGATCATGACCCTTGGCGCGATCGCGTGCCGGCAGGGCCGCCTTGAGGAGGGCCGCCGTTATCTGGAGGTTGCGCTCGAGCATGCGCCCGATTCGGTCATGACCCGCCTGTGCTACGCGCGGACGCTAGATCTCTCGGGGAACGCGTTCGCGGCGCGCAAGGAACTCTGCACGGCCCTGGAAACCGCCCCAAGCCTTCAGGAAACCCAGAACCGCATCGAGGCGCACCGCCGGCGCAGCGAAGCCGAATCCGAACTGGCGCAGAATCGTCCTCGCCAGGCTTTGGCCATCCTGGTGGAAGCCCTCCGCCTCGACAGCGAAGACCCCCTCATTCACCACGCCCTGGGCGAGACGCTCCACCTCCTGGGCCGCGAAGAGCGCGCTCAGCAGAGTTTTGAACGGGCGCGTCGTCTAGCTCCCGTCTACCACGTCCGCTCCGCCCGGGCGAACTGAGAGCGAGTTGCAAGGGGCGCCGGGCTCAAAATCGCCGCGTATGGTAGAATTCGAAACGAATCTCCTTCAGTTGAAGGTGTGGCGGGCCGGTTCGCGGCTAAATCGTTCACATCCATCTCAAAATCCACTCCAGGCAACGTAATCAGGAGAACCTCACCATGCCTCGTGGAGACAAATCGAAGTACACCGACAAGCAAAAGCGAATGGCCGAGCATATCGAGGAAGGGTACGAAGAGAAAGGCGTCTCCGAAGAGGAAGCCGAACGCCGCGCCTGGGCCACGGTGAACGACCGCACCGGCGGCGGCAAGAAAGGCGGGTCCGGAAATCGCAATAAAGGCAAGGAGTAGTCTTAGTCGGGATGGCCTGCAATCTGGACACCGGGACATGCCACCTGTGTGAACTTGTTTGGGGGTGCTTAAAGCGCAACGCGATCGCGAGAACTCTCCCCCC
>JAVEWL010000504.1:0-4486 GCA_034004565.1 FCB group bacterium
TATCGTCTCCTTCCACGGCATGGCCAAATCCTCCTTGGCCATGCCTTACGGAGTGTTACCGATGTCCCTTGAATAAGTGTTACCGATGTTCGTGGATTAAGTGTTACCTATGTGCCTTGATCGGACCACCACGGTACCACCCTCTTAGGGTGGGGAACTGAGGGGAGGCGTGCGATCCCCGGGTTTCGGCGCGATAAAGCCCGCGCCTGCACCCGGGGCTATTCACATTCAACCCCTGTGGGGTTGGGGAACAAAATCGGGAGAGTACACCTGCAATCGCTGCGGGGTTGGGGAAAAAGACAAGAACCGATTACGATTACGATTACGATTACGAGAACGAAGAAGATCGATTACGAGCACGAGCACGAGCACGAACGGGGACGGGGACGCAGACGGGGACGGCCGCTCCCGGTCATACCGGCTGAACCGATGTTCCAGCCCCGGCAGGTCCGTACATAATCCCAGCTTGGGTGTGTTTGCACATCTGTAGCAGCGCTGTCAGCAAAATACCATTCGTTTCGGAAAAAGACTTTTGCCACCGAACGTGGTCCCAGGATGCGGCTGCGGAAGGTTAGGCGGGACGCCCTGGCCGGGCCATCTCCCGAGGCAGTTCAACCCGGAATTCCGTCCCCTGTCCGGGTTCGGTGGTGAAGGTAATCGTACCGCCCAAATGGGTCGCGAGATCATGGCAGATGGACAAGCCCAGCCCCATGCCGCTCGTGCGGGCGCCCGTCTTGGTCGAGAAGAACGGCTTGAAGATGTGCGGCTGCACATCCTCCGGAATGCCCGGCCCCTCATCGATCACCGAGATCAGCACGCGACCGTCCATGGCCCCGCAAACCGTGACCCGTACCACGCCGCCCTCAGGGGAGAGGTCCAAGGCGTTGCGGATGAGGTTGTAGAGGATTTGCCGCAGCGGATGGCCCGGCACCGGGAGGTTGGCGCACTGCGGCTCGACCTGCGCTTCGATGCGCACGGCCTGTCTTTCGGATGCGATCCCCTGTAACGCCGCCACATCGTGAACGATGCGCTCAAGCGCCTGGAGTTCCACTTCGTTCTCCGGACGCGACATGTCGAACGTCTGTCGCACGATGCGCGCGATGCGGTCGATTTCCTGCTCAATCCGCGGCACATAAGCCGCGTAGCGATGGCCATCGGGCAGGTCGCGTTTGAGGAGTTCGAAGGCGTTCTTGATGCCGGCCAGGGGGCCGTTGATCTCGTGCGCCACTTGGGCCGCCATGCGTCCGACGCTTGCCAACTGCTCGAGCTTGTGCAGCGCCGCCATGGCCTGCTTCGATTCCGTCAGGTCCGTCAAGACGGCGCTGATGGCCGCCGTGTCCTCGAGTTGAAGACGGCTCAGCGAGAGTTGCACGGGGGTCGTGCGGCCGTCGTTTCGCACAAGCGGGATTTCCGCCTTCACGCTCACGCCTTGCGCGGCTTCCACCAGCAGTTGCGTCAGACGCGCCCGATGTGGCCCTGCCACGTGCGCGGAGAGATCGGTGCCGACGATCATGTCCAAGGCACAATCCAGCATTGCCGCGCAGGTGCGATTCCCGTACAGGATGCCGCCGTCCTCGGTCAGGATCATGGCGCCTTCGTTCATGCATTCCATGACCAGACGGAACGAATCGTCCGCGCCCTTGAGGGAGTAAATCTGCACGCCGTGCGGACCGTGGACCAGCACGCCGTCCACCTGCCCCGTGTGAAGGGCGGCCAGGAGTTCCTGGCCTTCGTGCAAGGCCACGCGCAGGTCGCCAATCTGCAGCCAGTAGTCCTCCGCAGAGGTCTCGTCGTTCACGACGCGGATTCCCTTCTGGGAATGGTGATTCCTAGAGCGGCCAGGACACTTTCCGTGTTGCTCATATCGCCCACGAGGCGCTGCGCCGGTGCGGGGGCCTCCTTAATGAGGGTCGGAGCGGCGACAAGATCAGCCTTGCCGCAGAATTCAGGCTGCTGGCGCAGGTCCACGATTGTAAGTTCGTAGTTGTCCTTCAGATACTGCTCGCAGATGCGGCGGATGTTGGAGATGGCGCGAAGGGAGATAAACGTGCCCCCGGTGACGAACAACCGCAGCACGTAACGCTCTCGCGATCCCTCCCGCAGCGCCGTTTCCAGTGCATCGTAGTCGCCCGTTATGGCCGGGTGTGGCATCACGTTTCCCCTAAACCTTTTCCAGGAAAGAACGCGCGGTGCACGACTGGAAGGCAGTTCCAGGATTGCGACCCGGTTCAATCGAATCCATTCCAAAGACGCCGTTGAGGCGCTACGAATTGTATTGACGGCTCGACCTATGCAGTCCCTTAAACTATAATATCACAGAAAGTGCTGATAGGGAAACAGAAATCGCGCGCTCCAGCCGGTCCGGGCGGCAATGCGCCGTTCTTCAAGAGCGGGGACGCAGGTCCAGGCCAACCAACACTTTGTCGGTGTTTGACAGGTCTCCGATAATCTTGCGCATGGGTTCGGGCAGCTTCCGCACGAGCGTTGGCACCGCGAGGATTTGGTCGCCCTTGGCCAGTTGGGGGTGCTGTATGAGATCGACGATTTCAACGTGGTAGCGGCCCGCCAGATGCTCTTCGCAGATTAGGCGCAGATTTCGATACGCCGCCAACGATTTCTGCGATTGACCCGCCACATACAGGCGCAGTTCCCAAAAGCCTTCGTCGGGCTCATTCTCAAACGGATTGACGATATCAGGATTCATTGGCACGAGCTCCCGCGTCCGCAGTGGAGGGTTCGGACTCGGCGCGACGCAGTTGGGCCATGTCCTGGCGGCCTTCTCGCAGCGCTTGTTCTCTCAGTTCGTCTTCGGCGATTTGGAGCTCTGCCTCGTCGAGGTGCGCTTCCCAATCGGCTCGAAGCGCCAGGATTTGAGCTTCCAGTGCCTGCTGACGTCGTTCGAGATCCTTGCGTTTCCGCTCCTTTCGCCGGAGGGTTAACTGCGCGTCCAGGCGTTCGCTGGCTTCCTGCGTGGCGCGCGCGGAGCCCGTGAGCACGCCGGCGGGACCGAGGTAGACGTCCAGGAGCTGAATGCCCTGATCGGTCAGGAGGAACTCGCGCACCTGGTTGGAGTTGCCCATGCCTCGCGACTTGAGGATGTAGAGGGTGCGATTCCGCTCGCCTTGCATTTCCACGTCGTGCAGGTATACCCACGTGTCGATGAGCGAGGAGATTTCCACCTCGCTTTGCTCGATGTGGTGATTGCCGCCGGAGGTGAGGCTTGTGAAGGCCGCTGTGACGCCGCGGTTTTTCAGGAAATCGATGAGCCGGGACGCCATGGCCTTCACTTCTGCGCCGGTTCCCTGGGTGAGGAGGTTCGTAATCGGATCGAAGACGACCGATTCGGGCTGAAATTCGTCGATCAGGGCGTGAATCTGAACCAGGTGAGTTTCAAGACCGTGGGCGGTGGCGCGTTCGGCGTGAAAGCGCAAGAGGCCTTTCCGCACCCAAGGTTCGAGGTCGATCCCGATCGAGCGCATGTTGCGCACGATCTGGTTTGGCGATTCCTCGAAGGCGAAATACAGGCACTTTTCGCCGCGCCGGCATGCCGCATCGGCAAAGGTGGCCAAGAGGCTCGATTTGCCTGTGCCGGCGGTTCCGGAGATGAGGACGGTGCTTCCGCGGAAATATCCCTTTCCCCCCAACATCTCGTCCAGCCGGGCAACCCCGCTGGAGATGTGCTCGAGCGAAACCCTGTGGTCGAGCCGGAGCGACGCAAGCGGCATGATTGTGATGCCGCGATCGCCGATGAGGAAGGGGTACTCGTTTGGGCCGTGGGAACTGCCGCGGTACTTTACGATGCGCAGGCGGCGCGTGGAGAGTTGCTCGACGATGCGGTGATCGAGAAAGATCACGCAGTCCGCGACGTATTCTTCGAGCCCGTGGCGGGTCAAGGTGTTCTCGCCCTGTTCGCCGGTGACGATGGCCGTGACGCCCTTGTCTTTCAGCCAACGGAAGAGTCGCCGCAGTTCGGCCCGTAGGATGCCTTCGTTGATGAGGGCGCCGAAGAGGGCCTCGATGGTATCCAGCACAACCCGTTTTGCGCCGATGGAGTCGATGGCATAATTCAGGCGGATGAACAGGGCTTCCAGATCGTACTCGCCCGTCTCGTCAATTTCGCTTCGGTCGGCGTGAACGTAGTCGAAGACCAGTTTGCCTTCGTTGACCAGTCCCGGCAGGTCAAAACCCATCGATGCGAAATTCTGAGCGAGTTCCTGAGAATTCTCCTCGAAGGAAACGAACACGCCCGGTTCGTCGAACTCGACGGCCCCCCGGACGAGGAATTCCATGGCGAGGGTAGTCTTGCCGCAGCCCGCACTGCCGCACACGAGGCTCGTGCGCCCCCTGGGGAGTCCCCCGCCGGTAATGTCGTCCAGGCCCTTGATGCCCGTGGGGCACTTTTCGAGCGCTTGCAACTTTCCGGCAGGTTGATCGATAGTGGACATGGTTGCCTTTCCTGTGTCCCGTGCGGTCATCAATCAAGATT
>JAVEWL010000505.1:0-4479 GCA_034004565.1 FCB group bacterium
AGGCCGCCACCGGCACCGCCGCGTACGTCAGCAGCGTGGCCTGAGCCACCCGCTGGTGCCCGAAGCGCGATGAGAGCGCCCCGCCCAGCAGGAGCACGCCCACATACGCGACCTGACCGTATATCATCAGCCGCAGCGTGAACGCCATCGAGTTTTCCACTCTGGCGACCGAGAGCAAAAAAGCCATGAGAAACGTCGTGTAACCCAGGCCCAGCAATTGCTCCGCCGCAAACGGCAGCAGAAACCGCTTGTCCAGCAGGATCGCGCGAAGGTCACTCATGGGCGGCCCCGCTCTCGACCCGGCCTCGATGAAGCGCCCACTGCAAGGGGTCCAGGTCGCTGTAGACCGACGCCTGGTGTATCGGGCCGTCCTCGGGCTTCTCCGGCGGATCGTTGCGTAACAGGTCCGGCAGCGTATCGAGATCGTCTCCAATCTTGCCGCGATCGAGGTCCTCGAGCATCTCCTCCGTCAGGTGGGCGGTCCTCTTGAGGATGCGCGGCCCGGCGAACTCCGACCAACTGGTGTGGCGGGTCTTCAGACCGAGCTCCTCGGCGTGCTCGTACTGGTAGGTGCCCGGATAAGGCGAATTGGTCAGCAGCACCACGTGGCAGTTGTAGGTTTTCACCAGGTGCTTCGCGAATTGCACCGTCTTCTTGATGCTGTCCAGGGTATCGGCGTGGTGCCCGAGCATGAACGAGCACGACACATCGATCCCCGCCGCCATGCCGTTCTTCACGCAGGCCTCGACATCCTCGGGCAGGATGGCCTTGCGCACGGCGAACAGCACGTTCTCGTCGCCGCTTTCCGCCCCTACCAGCAGTTTCCGGCACCCCGCCTGGTACATTTTCGCCATAAGTTCGGGCGCGTTCGCCGTGGCCCGCGTGTTGCAGTACCAGCGGATGCGGAAGTCCTCCTCGATAAGAAAGTCGCAAATGGCGTGAACCCGCTCGTGGGAAACCGTAAATGTGTCGTCCGTGACGAACAGCGTGTCCATCCGGTACTTCTCTCGAAGCAGGCGAAGTTCCGCCTTCACCGACTCGACGCCTCTCAGACGCGCGCGTCCGCCCCAGAGCGCCGGCGCGCAACAGAACACGCACTGGCCCACACAGCCCCTCGAGGTCGCGATGGTGTACGGCAGACGGTAGATCCGGAGATCCACCGCGTCGCGATCGGGCAGGGGCAGCGAATCGAGATCCTCAATCAGCGGGCGCGCCGGGTTGCGCTTGTAGCCGTCGCCGTCGCGGTACAGCAGCCCTTTGATGTCCGCAAACCCTCGATTCGAGCGGCCGTAGAGCGTGTCGCAAAGTTCGAGCAGGGTTTCCTCCCCCTCTCCCGCCACGATGAAATCCGTTACCGACTGCGAGAACACCTCGTCGGCGATGAACTGCGGATGCGCGCCGCCCAGGACGATCTTCGCATCGGGCAGCGCCTCTCGGGCCGCGGCCGCGAGCTGTACCGCGCCGTCGTAGGTCACCGCGAGCGCCGAGATCCCCACCACCGCCGGACGGTGCCGCTCGAGCAGCTCGAGGAACACGCTGCGGCGCGGCGGCCGCATCATGAGATCGTCCACCACCACGTTATACCCCGCCTGCTTCAGGTAGGCGCTCAGATACAGGAGGCCCAGCGGCGGCGCGGAAAGAAACCCGGCCATGCCCGATTCGCGGTACTTGGCCGTGAAGGGGGCGGTCACCAGCAGCACCGGTCTGTCCATGGCGACTCCCTCGCTCGAATGCCGCGCGCGCGGATCAGTTCCAGACATCGTCGTTCTCGATGGCGATGAGCCGCCGGTCGCGAAGTTCGAGCAGGAAGTCCACCGCGGTCCGCTCGAACGCCTCCGCATCCTCTTCCTCGATGCCGAGCGACGCCTTCGCCGCCTCGATGATCTCGGCCCCCGTGCGCAGGTCGTCGATGGCCTCCCAAAGCACGCCCGCCGAGGGGTTGAACATGTGCTTTTCCCCGTCCGACGTGAGCAACATCACGTTGTTGTCCAGTTCCGGCATGCGGCGAAACGGGGCGAACATGCGGGTTATCTTGCGGTCCAGAATTCCGTCGTCTTGCTGAACGTCCATGGCGATATCGCTCCCGCGTGCCGTTACAGGTTGAGGTTCCACATCTTCTCGTCGATTTGCTCGTGATAGTATTTGCAGTGCGGATCCTTCTTGAGGGTGCTGCCCTCCGCGAAGAACGCGGCCGCGCGGCAGCCCCCGCCGCAGATGTGGCGCAACTTGCACGCGTTGCACCCTTCCACGTTGTCCACGCAGAATTTCGACAGCATGCTCTCGCGCATGCGCCCGTAGATGTCGTCCAGGGGCTCGCGGCGCACGTTCCCACCGCACCAGTCGGGCCGGATGAATTCGCCGCAGGGGTAGACGTCTCCGTGGGGCGCGATGGTGATCTCGCCCGACACCGCACCGCAGTACATCCGTTTCACGCCCCGGAACGTCTTCGCCGTCTGGTCCATGTACGGCTCGAACTTGAGCTGCCGTTTGCGCTCGCCCTCGGGCGTGTTCGCCGCAAACGCCCGCATGCGCCACAGCGCCTCGTACGACGCCATGATGGCCTCGCCCAGCTTGCCGAAATCGAGATCGATCCCGTGCGACGCCGGGCGCTGCGAACGGCAGAACCCCGTGACGTGCACCGTGTTCACGCCCAGCTCCCGCGCCAGCACCAGCATGCCCGGCAGCGAATGCACGTTGTCGTTCGTGGGCGTGAACGAAATGGCCACGAACGGGGCCTCGCTTTGCGCCAGAATGTGCAGCGTCCGGTACGCCTTGTCGAAGGACCCCTCCCCCCGGACCGCGTCGTTGATCTCGGCGCGCGGCCCGTCGAGGCTGATCTGAACGAAATTCACCAGCGACGCGATCTCCGTCCACAGCGTCGCGTCCTGCACTTGCCCGTTCGAGGCCAGCACGATCGCGGTCTCCGGGTGGCGCGCCCGGATCGTCCGCAGCAAGTCCAGCAAGTCGGGACGCACCGTCGGTTCGCCGCCCGTGATCGTAATCTGCCGCGCACGGCTCGCCAGCGGGCCCTCCAGCAGCGCCGTGTACTCGTCCACCGTCATCTCGTCGGGGTCGCGGCCGCCGTCCCCGCCCGCATTGGCGTAGCACGTGCGGCACGCCAGGTTGCAGCGGTTCGTGATCGCCAGCCGTAGCACCAGGCGCACCGGCTTTGCCGAAGCGTCCTCTTTCGGCGTCTCGAATTCTTCCCGCGTGACGATAAGCCCGCGATCGTGCGCGCGCGCCAGGAAGCGCTTCACCGATTTGCTCAGGACTTCCGGGCGGAAACCGTAATCCGTCGAAAGCCGCGTCACAATCGCCGACACCGGAAGCTCCCCGGTGCACAGGTCGAGAATGCGCTTGCCCGACTCGTTTACCCGCATCCAATAGCCTTCCGTGGGATTCAGGTAGAGGTGGCTGATGCCCCGGGTTTCCACGACCAGGTCCTCGCGCCGTGGAAGAAGCATCACGTGGTCGTCTTGAATGTCCATCGTTTCCGTAGTCACGAGTTCAGTTCTCCCCGTTGGCCTCGATGCGGCGACAACCGCGCCGTCCTGAACTAGATTTCAAAGTACGAGCGCCCGTACAGGGCCTCGACCGCCTGGTAATACAGCGCCGACAATTCGGTGCGGGTAAAGTTTTCGGTCGATACAATCGGATGCCGCGAATCGTAGAGGTCCCAGTCCTCCGTGTGGATCTTGAGCCCGAACCGCGCCGCCCGTTCGCATTGCGGCGTGCCGGGGAAGGGCGTGTTCAGGCCCACCTGGCCCCGCACCCCGTAGGTCTCCGCCAAATGCACGGCAAACGCGATCGTGGCGCCCATGGTCTCCGGCGTATCGTCCGGCAACCCGAGAATGAGCGACGCCTGGATGTGCGAGATCCCCGCCCGGAACGCGGCCGCCACCGCGTTCTCGACCATCGACGTGGTCGTTCGCTTGCCCAGGGTGCCCAGGATCTCGTCCGAACCGCTCTCGACACCGAACTTCACCTGGAAGCACCCGGCGTCGTACATGCACTGCGCCAGCCCGTCGTCGAACACGTCCACCCGCGAGAAACAGCCCCAGGTCACGCCCAGGTCGCGCTGCCGCAGGCGCCGGCAAAACTCCACAACCCGCTCCGGTTCGCTCGTGAACGTGTCGTCCGCGATGATGAACTTCTTCATGTCGGGAAAGGTGTGGCGCAGCATTTCGATCTCGTCGAGGATGTTCGTTATGCTCCGGTGCCGCACCTCCTTGCCCCAGTAGCTGCGCGAACTGCAAAAGATGCAGTCGCCCGGACATCCGCGCGACGTCGAGAGCGTGTACGGCTCCTTGTAGCGCGGCAGGGGAACCTTGCCGCGGTCGGGAAACGGGAGTGTGTTGAGATCGGTCAGCACCGGCCGGGGCGGGGTGAGACGCACCGTGCCGTTGTCGCGGAACGCGAGCCCCGGAATATCTCCAAGGACGGGACGGCGGCCGGTGTGGAGGTGCGCCAACAGGTCCA
>JAVEWL010000014.1:0-21625 GCA_034004565.1 FCB group bacterium
CTGCCGATTGCGCGCGTGGCCGGTCCGGTGATCTGTTTGACCGAACCCCACTCGAGCGGTCCGCCCGAGGTCGGGTCATACCACGCCACCTGGTACTGGCCTTCGGGGACCGTCAGGTTGGTCGTGCCGCCGTCGGGCAGGTAGACCGCATAGGTGTCGCCGGGTTTTGCGAGGACGCGCGCGGTGCTGCCGCCGCTGGCCAGGCTGTCGTTGGGCGCCATCTCCCAGAAGGGAAGATACTGGTGGAAAAAGTCGAGCGTGACCGCGGTGCGCCGCCACAGCGGCTCGGCCATGGAGAAATCCTCGGTCGTGAGATCCCCGAAAGAGGACTGGTAGCCAAAGTACCACTCGACGCCGGCCCCACCGCCCATGAGGTTGCCCCAGAGCCCATGCCGCATGTGCGTGTTCACGTTCGACATGTCCTGCTTCACTTCGGCCATGGGTTCGTCGCCGTAGATCGCCCACTTGCGACCCGCCGCCGCGGAGTTTGCCCGCAACTGCTTTGCCCAGGTGTTGAAATCGGTCACATAGCCCTGGATAGACGTCGACTCGAAGTAGGGATTCCCGTAGAGGTTGGCGTAAGTCTTAAGGGGCACCTGCGCATAGGTGTGGACGGTGATGGGGTGGTCGTAGGGATCCGTCTGCCGGATGAATTTCGCCATCGCCACGCGCTGGTCGTAGGTATTGTCGTTCTCTTCGCCCAGGTTCCACTGGATGGCCGGATGATGCGCGAAGCGCGCGATCAACTCGCGGTAGTAAATCTTGCGTGGCGCCGTCATGTTGCCGCCGGTAAAGACGGTGTCGTTCTCGCGTTCCTGCGTCACCACATGGAGTTGCATCCCCATCCTGGTCGCATGGCTGAAGACGACCTCCCACTGGGCGAGCTTGCTGATATCGTAGCGGTCGCGGACGCTGTGACTGGTCCACATCCAAGTGTCGCGCCCGTCGCCACCGTCGATGTTGTAGGTAAGGAAGTAGATGCTGTTGACGCCCTGGTCGCTGAGATAGTTCAGCGCGCCGATGAGGCCTTTGCCCTTGCCGCCGCGCCACGTCGGATCGCCCGTGCGCCAGTCCATCACGTGCGGCGCGTACTTGTGCAGGAAGTTTGCGTCGGGCGTCTTAATGCCGCCGGTATCATAGGTGCCGTCGAAGTCGGCGTAACCGAGTAAGTTCTCGGGGCTGTCCGCACCGCCTTTCAGGTAGTACTCACCCGTCTCGGCGAATTGCAGATGATGCTTGCCAACGTAGCGCAGCAGGCCCTTTGCCCGGAGATCGGGCGCCGCCTTGTTGGTGGCCGCGATCGAAAAGCTTCCCTTCGCGCCGTTGAAACTCGTCGGCGCGCCGTCCGTGGCCACGAGGCTGGCGGCGATGTCGGTACCCGTACGGAAGGACGCCACGTAGGTCCACGTACCTGTTTCATTGGGTTGGAAAAGGGCGCGCCACTTGTTCCCCGCCGTGGCTCCGGTTGCGCCCGCATTGCCATCGGCGGCATAAAAGCCGGGGACTTGGATTTTTGCGCCCGAAGGGGCCGTGAAGGTCACGTCAAGCCGGTAGTCGCGGAAGGGGTTTGGGGAGGCGGTTTCCGAGGTGCTGGGCCCGGTGAATGTGAATACCACCCTGTGCCACTTTCTCAGTTCCCCACTGACGACCCCCTGGCCCATTGCCTCGCCACAAAATGCCACGAAAACACAGAGTACTCCCGTCCATGAAAACAAACGCATGCTGATCCTCCCTGATCTATTGCAGCCCTACGCACTCCGCACTGTTTGCAGGCGGAGCCGGCGTGTTACGGCTTTCGACGAAGGTTTGACTGTTACCGAAGTTTTGCGAGAAAGGATTGAGAATAAGACCATACAACTTTAGTGCAGTTAAACCGGTTCAAATCAGTCGAATGCGCGGTGGTACGCCGCCCAGATATCCACCATGCCCAAGTACAAGAGAACTGTACCCTATTAGGCAAATAATTGCAAGTCTTTTCGTATCAAGCACCTACAGCGAGTGAATAATGCGGATACCGTAAAGACGGAGCGTTTTATCCTTGACAAAAACTCCGCACGCGCCTCAAGAGGTCCACTCCACATCTATTCGACTACACAGGCCGTGATGCTCCTTACGCTCACCACTAAGAATCAAAGACACCAAAAACTACGAAGAAAGGCGAGAACCGCAACCGCGAATGGGATGCATTCGCACAGGAGTTGCTCGAACGATGAGGAAGAAAGAAGAATCTTGACAGGATAGCAGGATAAGAGCGGATGAACCGGGTGGGAAAGAAATGGTCCACAGATTGCACGGATGACACCGATTCCAGGATTGCATAGCTCCCATTGCTCCATGACTCTCATGGTTCTCCTTTCCCAACCTTAAGAATGGGAGGTATGGGAGTCATGAGAGTTATAGGAGTTATGGAATCCTGGAATCGGCGGATCACTCTCCCCACTCCATCCAGTTCTTCCGCTCATATCCTGTTATGCTGTCAATGCATCATTCGTGGCGGGGGTGTTTGAGGAGGTGTTTGAGGTGGTAGATGAAGTCGTGGGCTTCGCGGGGGCTGAGGTCGTCGGGGTTGATGGACTCGAGTTCCTTTTCGAGGGGCGTGGGGCCGGCGGGTTCGGTCGTGGGGCCGAAGAGATTCATCTGCTGCGGGATGCCGAGGGTTGCGGTGTTGCCGGACTCGAGGGACTCGAGGATGTCGCGGGCGCGTTCGATGACTTTGTTCGGCAGGCCCGCGAGCTTGGCGACCTGGATGCCGTAGCTGTGGTCGGCGCCGCCATCGACGATGCGGTACAGGAAGACGACTTTGCCGCTCCATTCGCGCACGGCGACGTTGACGTTCTTGGCGTGTTCGAGCTGGTTGCCGAGCTCGGTCAGCTCGTGGTAGTGCGTGGCGAAGAGGGTCTTGGCGCGCAGGGTGTCGTGGATGTGCTCGGCGACGGACCAGGCGATGCTGATGCCGTCGAAGGTGCTGGTGCCGCGGCCGATTTCGTCGAGGACGACGAGGCTGCGGTGCGTGGCGGTGTTGAGGATGTTGGCGGTCTCGATCATCTCGACCATGAAGGTGCTCTCGCCGCGCACGAGGTTGTCGGACGCGCCCACGCGCGTGAAGATGCGGTCGACGACGCCGATGCGCGCCTGGGCGGCGGGCACGAAACTGCCGATCTGCGCCATCAATGCGATCAGGGCGACTTGCCGCAGATACGTCGATTTACCGGCCATGTTGGGGCCGGTCACGATCTGCAGGTAAGCCTTGTCCACGTCAAGCAGGGTGTCGTTGGGCACGAAAGTTCCGCGGGGCATGAGGTCTTCGACCACGGGATGACGGCCGTCCTTGATGCGCAGCTCGTTTGAAAGATCGATCTCGGGCTTGCAGTAGTTTTGCGCCGAGGCCACCTCGGCGAGCGAGAGCAACACGTCGACCGTGGCGAGGGCATCGGCCGTTTCCTGGATGCGCCGCGCCTCTTCGGATACGCGCTCGCGCAACTCGATGAAAAGGTCGCGTTCGAGCTTCTCCATGCGGTCCTGCGCGGTGACGATCTCCTCCTCGCGCGACTTTAGCTTGGGCGTCACGTAGCGTTCGGCATTGACGAGGGTCTGCTTGCGCTCGTAGTCGGGCGGGACAAGGTGGACCTGGCCCCGCGAGACTTCGATGTAGTAGCCGAAGACCTTGTTGTAGCCGACCTTCAGGGTCGAGATGCCCGTGCGCGCGCACTCGTCGCGTTGAAGGGCGGCGATCCAGTCGCGTCCGCCCCGCACGAGTCCGCGCAGGCGATCGAGCTCCTCGTTGTACTCGTCCTTGATGAGGTTGCCGTCGTTTAGCGTGGGCGGCGGCTCGTTGACGATGGCCTCCTCGATCCAGCCGGCCACGTCGTCGAGCTCGTCCATACCGTCGCGCAAGGCCACGAGGAGGGGCGCCTGCGCCTCGTTCAGGACGGACTTCAACTCCGGCACGCGCGACAGCGACGCGCCGAGGGCCTTGAGGTCGCGGGCGTTGCCGCTGTGCGAGGTGAGGCGGCCGAGGAGGCGTTCGAGATCGCCCATGCCGCGCAAGGCCTCGCGCAACTGCATGCGCAATTCGCCGGCGTTGAAGAGGTTTTCGACCGCGTTGTGGCGTTCGCGGATTTCGTCGACGTCGACCAGCGGATGCAGGATCCAATGGCGCAGTTTGCGTCCGCCCATGCTGGTGAGGGTGCGGTCGAGCACGGCGAGGAGCGTGCCGCGGCGGCGCTTGTCCGCGAGCGATTCGACCAGTTCGAGGTTGCGCTGCGTGTTGCCGTCGAGCACCACGTAATTGCCGGGACTGTAGCGACGCGGCATGCGCAGGTGCGGGACCGCGTCGCGCTGGGTGGCTTTGACGTAGGATAAGGCCGCGCCCGCGCTCGCAAGGGCCTGCGGCGCGTCGTGGAGGCCCAGGCCCTTCAAGGTGGCCAGGCCGAATTCTTCCTGCAACAGATCGCGCGCGGCCTCGCGGTCGAATTCCTCTTCGCCGCGATGAGTGAAGGCTGTCTCCGCGAAGCGCGAGCGCAGGCGCTGCTCCAGCGTGCCATCGAAGCCCACCGGCACGAGGACTTCGGCGGGGGCCATGCGCGTCAACTCGTCGATAAGGGTGCGCTCGAGGTCCGTGTCGATCTGCGCGGCCAGGAATTCGCCGGTGGTCACATCGAGGAAGGCCAGGCCGGCGCAATCGTTCTCGAGGTGCAGCGCGGCGAGGTAGTTGTTGGATGTTTCCTCGAGGAGATCGGGCTCCATGATGGTGCCGGGTGTGATCGTGCGCGTGACGGCGCGTTTCACGATGCCCTTGGCCTCTTTCGGGTCCTCCATCTGGTCGCAGATGGTGACCGTCCGGCCCGCCTTGATTAAGCGGGCGATGTACGAATCCACCGAGCGGTACGGCACGCCCGCCATCGGCACGCGCGCGTCCTTCTCGCCGCCGTCGCGCGAGGTGAGGGTCAGGCCGAGGCGTTCGGCCACCTCGACGGCGTCCTCGTAGAACAGCTCGTAGAAATCGCCCATGCGGAAGAAAAGCAGGGAATCGCCGCCCTCCGCCTTCGCCTGAAGGTACTGACGGAGCATCGGCGTAATCTTGTCGGGAGTGATGTCGGCGAGTTTCGCCCAGTTCTTTGCCATAGGGTGTGGATTATAGCAAGGCTGGACGCGTTTGAGAATCTCCGGGTCGAATTTCGATGGACCAGATGGACTATATGGACCGGATGGACAAAGCAGGCGGGAGTCTTGTCCATCCGGTCCATATAGTCCATCTGGTCCATTCTTCAAAGACAACGCGGGCGGGGCAATTTGCGCGCCCCGCCCGATTACAGGTTCAGCAAAGGCTTACTCGTCGACTTCCATCAGCTTGTCGTAGAACTCACTGAAGGTGCTGCCGTGGGCGCCTTTCATGTAGGCGAGGGCGGCGCGGGGGTGCTTGTTGAGGAGGCCGCAGATGGCGTAGGGGATTTCGTAGCCCCACTGGAGCTCGCCTTTCATCTTCACGAAATACTTGTCGATGAGTTCGAGGACGGGGCGCACGTCGAACTTCGGGTTCTTGAGGAAGTCGATGAGCAATTCGAGGGGGCAATTGCCGGCGGCGCGGCCGATTCCGAAGACGGTGGCATCGAGCCAGTTGACGTTCTTGATGATGGCTTCGATGGTGTTCGCGAAGGCGAGCTGCTGGTTGTTGTGCGCGTGGATGCCGACTTGCTTGCCGGGCAGGTGATTGAGGTATTTGCGCGCGAGGTAGTGGATCTGCTCGGAGTAGAAGTAGCCGAAACTGTCCACGAGGTACACGCATTGGAAGTCCGTGTCGGCGAGCTGCCCGAGGGCTTCGTCGAGTTCGATCTCGAGGGCGTGGGAGACGGCCATGATGTTGACGCAGACGTCGTAGCCCAGCGAGCGGCAGTATTGGCCGAGGTGGATGGCGCGGTCCACTTCCTTGACGTAGCATGCGACGCGCACGAGCTTGATGAGCGATTCGCTCGCGGGCAGGAAGGTATCGTAGTCGGTGCGGCCGACGTCGCACATGACGGATATTTTCGTGTCGCATTCGTAGGCGACGTCGCGGATGTCTTCCTCGTCGCAAAATCGCCAGGGACCAAAATCCTTCGGATTGAACGCTTTTTTGTCCGCGCGGTACCCGAGTTCGACGTAGTCGACGCCGGCCTGGGCCAGGCCGTGGAAAACGTCTTTGACCATGGGCTTGTCGAAGCGCCAGTCGTTCATGAGCCCGCCGTCACGGATGGTGCAATCGAGGACTTTAATCTCCGGCCTGTACATGACGATACCCCCTCCCGGTGGTCAATCGGCGAGATACGCCGGCGGATACGGTTCCGCCTGAGTTTGGATACGCGTTTGCCCTCGCCACCCCCCGCAGGCGCCACCACCGGAAACTTTAGGCGCCGCGAGTTGAAGGCATAGGGTACGTTGGGGCGGCGATAGTTGTCAACCGGGCGTGGACTTGATGGACGAAATGGACTTGATGGACGAATGCCCCCTCACCCCAACCCTCTCCCCCGATGGGGGAGAGGGGGTAAACCACGTAACCACGCTGGGCTTTCCCCCTCTCCCCCATCGGGGGAGAGGGTTGGGGTGAGGGGGCGTTGCGTACTCGCCTCGAAAACGGAAACCGGCCCGGCTGAGGGGTCTCAGCCGGGCCGGTGTAGGGTTCAATGAGGGGTTAGCGGCCGGGGCGCCATTCGCTGCGGTAGTACTCCGCCCACGAGCGCGGGACGCGGCCGCCGAACACGCGGGTCAGACCCTGCGGGTTCAGCAGAATCATCTGGTACATGTGTACGAAGATGAGGCTCACGCCGAGGACGGCGAACAGGTCGTGCAGCATGTACATGAGCTGCTGGTAGTTGGTGCGGATGTCGTAGTCGCGGTGGATGATGAGACCCGTTACGGCCACGCCGATCAGCATCGCGGACAGGGACCAGAACAGCAGCTTCTCGCCGGCGGTGAACTTGCCGGAACGCGGCGGCCGCACTTCGCCCTTGCGGCGCCAGCTCCAGTTGAAGTCGTAGCCGCGCGGGATCATGTAGGGCAGCAGCAGCAGGAAGAACAGGGCGAACACCACGGAGCCCACGATGCCCATGTTGTGGTGCGTCATGCGCACGAAGTGGCCCACTTCCGTCTGACCGGTCAGGCGGAATCCGATGGCCGACAGGCCGAGGATGCTGATGCAGCCGGCCGCGGCCCAGTAGGCGAAGCGCTCGTAGAAGCGGAAGAAGCGCACGCTGCCTTCGTAGCTGCCGGGGACGGGCATGAAGTCGCGCGGTCCGAAGAAGATGAAGTGCGCCACGATGAGCGCGATCACGACGATGATGATCCAGTGGCCTTCTTCCTTGAGGAGGACTTCGCGGATGTGGGCGTATTTGAGTTGCTGTTCGGAGATGCCCATGATCTCGCGAGCGGGCACGATTTCCGGACGGCCGTCGGGGCCGAAGGGATCGAGCACGACGGGGGTGTTGAAGAACACGGACTCTTCGGAGTGGCAGTCCACGCAGCCCTTCACGCCGAGGCCGATGGCCTGGGTGCCCGGCTCGACGCCGTGCGAGATGGTCCATTCGAGGCGCTGGGCCAACTCGGCGATGGGCTTAACCTCTTCGGGCTTGATCTCGGTCACGGCCGCCTCGAAGGGCGCGACGGACGTTACGACGTTCTTGTTCTCCATCTTGCCTTCGGCGTTCGGGTACTGCCTCTTCGTCTTGAAGGCCAGGGTCAGGCGCGGCTGGTCGTCGGCCACGGGCGCGGCGTCGGCCAGATCGTCGATGTCCTGGGGCAGCGTGTCGGTAACGTCGACGCGGTACGCGTGCACGCCCTTGATGTAGTAGAGGTCGTAGTTGATGCTGTCAAGACGGTTCAGCGTGTGCTTGACCGCCCAGCCGAAGGTCTTCATTTCGTCTTCGGTGTTGATTTCTTTCCAACGGTCGTTGTTGTCGTCGTAGATCTGGAGCGCGGTGCCTTCGGAGGTGGCGCCGGCGGGATACAGCGTCGACTTCACGTCGTTCAGGAAGTTGGTGGCCGCTTCCATATCGGTCAGGAAGAGGGGCTTGCCCTCGCCGGTGTCCTTGTTCACGTAGGCCCAGAACACGCCCAACTGGTAGCCCATCGGGTAATACAGGCCGAGCGACGCCTCGGTGCCGGCGTTGATTTCGCCCATGTTCTTGAAGATGTTCACGGGCACGCGGTATTCCTCGATGCGCCCGGCGCGGTAGGGTTGCAAGGTCACGCGCTGGCGTCCGTCGGGGAAGGTTCCGCCGATCTCTTCAAAGCGGTAATTGTGGAACGACCACACCTGGCCGCGGAACAGGACCACGGCGGGATGCTCGACAGAATCGTCGCGGATGGCTTCGAGGGCGAGCAGCATGACCGCGCGCTCTTCGGGCGTGTCGACGACGATCGTCTCGTCCTTGTTGAGTTCCTTGAGGAAGTCGCCGACGACGAATTCGCCCTCGGGCAGCGCCGCCAGTTCTGCGTTCGCGAGCCAGCGGGTGCGGAACGGCGTGGTCATGTCGGTCGAGACGCGGTAGTTGACGGCCTTGTCGAGTTCTTCCGGCGAGTAGGGCAGCACGCGGGATTCTTCGATCGTCTGCTCGAGGCGGCCCCAGTGGGCGTTGAAGCGGAAGTTGTCGTAGAAGCCGACGTCGCTGCTGTTCGGGAGTTCGATAACCTTGCCGGAGGTGCTGTCGACGATGCGCGCGGCCATGAAGGGCTTGCGGGTGATGTGGCAGCTCTCACAGCTCATGCGCTTGAAGTGCAGGGGCGGGATGCCCAGGTGCGTATAGTTGGGCGCGCCCATTTTCTTGGCGTAGTGGCATTCTTTACAGGACACCATCGAGCCGTCGAGGTCGTCGCGCGCGCTCAGGCTCGAGGAATGGCCCTTGGCGAAGTTGTGCCGGATGTCGCCGGGGTGGCACTGGATGCAGGTGATCTTCTGTTCGGTATGAACGTCCTGCACGTAGCTGGTGTGCCAGGTGGTGCCGCGCTTCTGCACGCCGGAGATGTCGTGGCAGAGCACGCACTGCCGGTCGGTCGGACGGCGGATCTTCACGGCCACCTTGCCGTCGGGGCCAAACAGCTCTTTGCGCCATTTGATGGAGGGACGCGGGGCATCGATGTCGTTGCCGTCGGCGTCCTTGGTCTTCACGCCGTTGACGACGTCCTTCACGGAGCCTTCCACGACGCCGAAGTCGGTCGCCACGGTGGTAGCCCACTTGAAGTTGTACTTTTTCATCTGTTGCACGCGCAGCGAATATTCGTAGGTGTCCATATGGCAGACAAAGCAGTCCGCACCCACCACGCCGGATTCGTTCCAGGGCGACTCGAAGTAGTCACTGCGTTTACGGGTGGTCGTGCCGGGATCCATGGTGAAATCGGCACCCATCAGGTCCGAGTAGCGTTTGCCGGCGCGGTCGAATTCGGCAGGGCCGCCGCCGGGATGGCAGATGCCGCAGTTGACGACCCATTCGAAGGGGGTCATGTCAATCTGGGCGGGATCGGTGAAATGCATCGGCGCGAGTTCGCGCTGATACAGGAGTTGCCACTTGCCGAAGAGGCCGGGGCTTTTGTGGAGCTTGTCGAGATCGCCGTCTTTGGCCTCGGCAGACATTTCGTCGAAGCCCATCTGGAAGTGGTAACCCTGGGTGATGGTGTTCACGTCGTGGCAGGGCGCGCAGGTTTCGCGGGCGCTGACGGGACGCTGCACGTCGGGCTCGAAGTTCGGGTCGATGATCTTGCCGAATTCGTCGCGCAGGGCGAAGGGCGGGCAGGACTGCGGCAGGAAACGGATCAGGCCCGCTTCGGTCGCGAGACCGCTTTCGACCGCCTTGCGGCCGATTTGCGCTTCGTAGTTGACGCCGTCCGTGGACGGGGTCATCTCTTCCACGGCGGGTGTCGCAACCGGCTCGACAGTCGGCACGGTCGGCGTAGGAGCGGCCACATCCTGAACCGGAGCGGTCGTCTCGGGCGTCGGGGCGACCTCATCCGGAGCCGGCGCATCGGCGGGCGGCGCGGGAGCAGGCGCTGCGGCTTCGGCGGTCGGTTCCGGAACTCGTTCGGCCGCGGACGGTTCGGCCGGAGCAGCCGGCGCGGTTTCCGCTGGAACGGCCGGGGCAGTCTCGACCGGAGCGGCTTCGATTGGAGCAGGCGCAGCTTCCGCAGGAGCAGGCGCAGCCTCTGCGGGTGCAGGCGCGGCTTCGGCCGGAGCCGGGGCGGCTTCGACTGCGGGCGCGGCCTCCGCCGGAGCTGCGGGCGCGGGTGCGGCGGTCTCCTGGGCGCTGACGACAAACCCGGTCCCTACTGACGCGATCAAGGCGCACGCCACGATCGCAGCCATCATAAGTGCCCGTTTCATTACACTTTACCCTTCCACGTACGTTGGCCGAGCGCCCGGACGCCTTATGGCTAGACCCGCCGGCGCGGCATAATTCCGCCGCTCCTCATCTGACCGGTTTGGTCCCCGTGGAACTCAGTTACCCTATAAAGACTTCACCCACTGGTGGATGTTTGGCGCCGCTCCGTTTTGCCCCCTCTAATCGAAAGGTGCGCACGAAGGCTGGCGAAACGCGGCACAGGCATCCCCGTGCCTGTGCCGCGTGTACGTCACATTGCTGGCTAGCTTTCCGTCGTGGCCGGCTTGCGTTCCGCCGGGCCGTATTCCGAGACCATATCCGGATTCATGTGATCCGTCGGGAAGTCGAAGGTGTACCACTCGGGCGGAATGACCACCTCGGTACCTTCCTTGATGGCGCGGGTGGCGGCCAGGGCGCAAATCGCCGACCGCAGACCGACCATCGCATTCGCCTTCGGGATGGTGCCGTACTTAATATCGTTGGTGAAGCCTTCGAACTGGATCTGGTCGGGGGTCTTGTCCATGTTGACGATGATGTGCTCGGCGGTCTTGTTCGCCTTGTTCGAAAGGAGAAGCGAGCTGCCGGAGGTGATGAGCACCGCGTTGGCATCCGCCGCGTCCTTACGGGCGCCGTCGAACCACTTCACGTTCGAGTTGGCTTCACGGTAGAACTTGCAGTCCGCCTCGGTCAGTTCGAAGGTGCCTTCGTCGCCCTGGATGAATTCGGCCGCGCCCTTGTTGGCGTTGCCGGTGATGCTCGAGTAGCACATGACGACCTTGTAGGGCTGGTTGCAGGCGGGCTTGCCGTCCGGTCCCAGGTATTCCTTCTGGAACTTCGTCTTGGGCTCGATTTCCTTGTAGCCGGCCTTGCCGGGCGTCATTTCGAATTCGAGGATGCAGTTCACGTTATCCGGGCATTCACGGCCGTCGCGCCAGTAGTCGATGCCGCCGTAACCCGACACCTTCGTGGGCCAGGCATTGAGGAACCACGCCGCCACGTCGATCTGGTGCGCGCCGAGCTCGGTCATGAGGCCGTCCGAGGTCTCCCAATACAGGCGCCAGTTGATGTGGTGCTCGAGGTCGGTCTTGATGAACTGCTTCTCTTCCGGCGTCAGTTCGCGATCCGGGACCGCGCGGCGCCAGTCGTTGTTGCGATGCCACTGGGCGTCGATGTGGTTGATGCGGCCGAGGACGCCGGGCTTATGCTTCGCGGGATCGGGATCGCTGTAGTCGCCGCGCGCCATAGCGACCGCGTGGTTGTAGCGCGGATTATAGCGGCGCTGGTGGCCGACCTGGATGAGTTTGCCGGTCTCGTGCGACTTGATGACGACTTCGCGGCACTGTTCCATCGTATAGCACATGCACTTCTCGACGAAGACGTGGCGTCCGGAGTCGAGGGAGTCCATGACCATCTGGTAGTGCGTGTTGAGGGGGGTCGTGATAACCACGCCCTGCAAGTCCTCTTTGTCGAGCATTTCGTGGTAGTCCATGTACTTGCGAAGCCGTTTCTCGGGCTCCAGGCTTTCGCGCGCGGGGCCGCCGGCTTCGCGCCAGCCGCCTTCCAGGTGGGGGGTGTATACGTCGCACACGGACGTCAGGTACAGGCCTTCCGACGCCGAACGCGCGATGCCTTCCCGCAGGTGGAAAGAGCCCTGGCCGCCGGTGCCGATCGCCCCGATGCGCACCTGCTCGTTCGCAGCGTACGCAAACGGCGACCAGCCGCTGGCCACCATCAAGCCCGCGCCGATGCTGGCGGTCTTGAGGAAGTTACGTCTCGAGATCTCCATGAATTACTCCTTTCCTACGGAAAAGTTCACCCGCGCGGGTTTGGGTTCCCCGTCCGCCGGGACGGGCACAAGGATGGCCCGAATCCCCGGATGCTCCCGGCAGTACGCTTCGGTTTTCTCTCGCCCCATTACGAAAAACGCGGTGCTCAACGCATCGCTCTCAATCCCCGTGGGAGCGATGGACGTGGCGCTCAACATGCCTTCAACTGGCTTGCCGGTCCGAGGGTCGAAAATATGGCAGTACTTCTTCCCCTCGAGATCGAAAAACTTATCGTAGCTGCCAGAGGTGGAAAGTGAGACATCGCTCAATTTCACCTCGTCCAGCCATTCGGCTCCATTATACGGATTACGGATACGGACTGTCCAGCCGGTTTCACCCGGGGGCGTGCCCAGCGCGTAGACCGAGCTCGAGCCGCCGTGCAGGACCGCGGCGGTGACGCCGTTGTCACGTAATATCCGTGCCGCAACGTCCAAGGCCATCCCTTTCCCGATCCCCCCGAAGTCCAGACGTATTCCGGGCTTAGCGAAGGCGACGGTATTGGTCAGGGGGTCACAGTAGACCTTGTCCATGCCTACTTTGGACAGGGCTTCCCGCAGTTCGGTTTCTTCGGGAAGGTGGCCCTTTCCTTTATAGAAGCCCCAAAGCGCGATCAGCGGCCCCACGGTCACATCGAACGCACCGTGCGATTCTTGGTACATTTTCTTGGAGAAGGAAATCAGTTCGAGCACATCGGGCGCGACCGAAACGGGGCCTTCCGCGGCGTGATTGTTGACGTAGCTGATTTGACTGTCGGGTATCCAATTGCTGATGCGCGCCTCGAGATCGTCCACCGCGTCGAACGCCTGGCGGGCGATCCGGCCGATTTCATCCGTGCCGGTTTCGCCTTCCCGGGCGAAAAGCGTGAACTCGAAGAACGTGCCCATCGCCTCGTGGCGGAAGGTCTGTTGCGTGCCCGTCGCCGGCGTCGTTACGGAGACGGACGGCGAGGATTTCACGTCACCCACGATAGGCTTTCCCCCCTCCTCGGCGGCAAACACCCCGCTCGAAACGAACGAGGCGGCCAATACTGCTATCAAGAGCGCCTGCTTCACTTGGTCTCCTGTCGGGACGCTGTCCTTTCCCCTCCCGGCGCCTGCCGGGCACGAACAGCCTAACAAGTAAATATAACATTTACCCGATCAGCACGCCAAACAACGCTCAAGCGTAAACAGTGCGGACGCGCTGCGCTGAGCGATGGAGTGCGTCCCAATCCGTTGGTACTACCCGGCTGGAAGTTCAGTGCCGCGAACCAGGACATCGATATAGCCCGCGTAGCTGAACACGCGGTTGCGCCTCTGAGCGGTCAGCTCATTCACGATACCAAGCCGCTCCAGATAGCCGAGCGCTTTGTTGACCGTAGCCGCGGTCATGCCGGTCTTTTCCACCAGCCAGCCCGAGGTTGCGATAGGATGCTCCATCAGCGCGCGATGAACCCGCAAGGTAGACGACGCCGCACGCCCGATCCCGCCGATCGTGTTTCGGTCCCGCTCAGACAGATCGAGCATTTGCTGCGCGGTTTGCACCGCCTGCGTCGCGGTAACCACAACCGCTTCGGCGAAGAAATCGAGCCAGGATTCCCAATCCCCCGTCAGGCGCACCTTGTTGAGCAATTCATAGTAATACTGCCGGTGCATCTTGAAGTAGAGGCTGAGATACAGCATCGGCTCCCTCAGCACCTTCTGCTCGCATAAAAGCAGCGTGATCAGCAGGCGTCCGAGGCGACCATTACCGTCCCGAAATGGATGAATGGTCTCGAATTGCACGTGAGCCAGGGCGGCCTTCAGCAACACGGGCGTTGGCTCGGGCCGGTCGTGGAGGAACAGTTCAAGCGTTCGCATGCATTCCGGGACGGCGTCCGCGGGTGGCGGAACGAACGCCGCGTTGCCCGGTCGCGTGCCACCAATCCAATTCTGGGTCCGTCGAAACTCGCCGGGGGCTTGGTTGCTGCCCCGGCCTCCGCTTAGCAGCACGCGGTGAACTTCGCGGAACAGCCGGAGCGAGAGCGGCAGTCCTTCCTTGAGCAAGCTCAACCCACGCTCAAGGGCCGCAACATAGTTGCTGACTTCCCGCACGTCATCCAGCGGTACGCCGGGCTGTTGATCCAACTCGAATAGCAGCAGGTCCGACAGCGACGACTGGGTGCCCTCAATCATCGAAGAAAGCACCGCTTCCTTCCGAACGTACATGTAGATGAAAAGCGACGTATCCGGCAGCAGAGTCGAGACACTATCCAGGCGCCCCAGCGCTAGAAGCGCCTGATCAAACTTACTGCGCAGCTTGGGCGTCCAATCGATTGGCGGACATGGCGGCAGCGGCGACGGGACAAAGGCCTGCGCCGGCTCACCCATCACCGAAACGGTCACGTAGTTGCCCTGTGGGTCTCTTCTCATAAGTTTCCTAAAGGTAAAATAGCCACCGGACTTATTTTACGTTATGCGCTTATCCTAAAACAATCAACTCGGCATTGTCCTGAACTGGATGGCCCGCGTGGATTCCAGGGGACTCAGTTGCTTTGAAACGGAGCACAGCCATTCACGTTTAGATTTGTGAATGACTGTGCCCTTCACGCTTACTACGTTTTCCGCGGCTATGATCTCTGTTTCACCTGCCTCAGGCCCAGTGCGGCCAAAGCCATAACGAGCATCGCCCCAATAGTGAGCGGCATTGCCACATAGTCCTCCGTCGACACCTGCGTGCCGCCCAGTTCGGAGATCTGCTCCGGGTCGCCGTAGGCGGTTACGTGGAACGCGTCGCCCTCGCCGGGGACGCGCACGATGAACGTGGCACGGCCGCCGTTCAAGGCCGCCTGAAATCCGGGCACGGCATCGTCCGCGTCGCCGGTCATGACGGTGCCGTTGGCGATCACCAAGGTGAGGAGCGTTCCGTCGCGCACGGTATTGCCGTACTCGTCGCGTACGACATCTGTTCGCACGGTCAGGTCAACCGGCCCGGTGCCTTCGCGCGCCACCACGTGGAATCCAAGCGGCGCCGCGGGCGGTCCCGGCGCGAACGTGTAGGTCAGCTCGCCGTAGGCCGCGCCGGTCGTCGAGGTCGCCGAAATCAGGATGCTCCCCGCGACCGTCGAAGGGCTCAGATCGAACGCGACGATGCCGCCCACAGTCTCGACCTGCACGCCCGGCAGGGTCGCATTCGCGTCGGCGGTGGTTATCGTTCCACCCGATGTTGCCACGGTCACCTGGACACCGTCTTCCACGATTTCGCCCAGCGCGTCCCGCAAAGGCTGCGAGACGACGTGCACGTTCCCGGCGGAGCCCACGACCGCTTCGCCTGGCGGCGATGCGGTCAGGACGATGGCGCCCTGGGGGCCGGAGCCGTCGTCGGAGTCTCCGCTGCCCGCCGGTGCGCCCAACACAAAGACGCCGGCGTACCGCGTGCGAAACGAGACCACGTTTCCGGCCGCGGCGATCGCGACCTCCGTAATGCCGTCTGAGGTGTAGCCGCCTGTACCGCGGCGATACGGCCGCAGCGACTCCTCGTCGAGCCCCACAATCTCGTCCGCCCGGTATTGGACGGTCACCAGCGCGGGAGCAATGCCCGCGCCCACGAAGTCGGTCGCGCTGGATGTCACCTCGCGCACCGCCGCGCTCTTGAGGACATTAGCGTCGGGCAGGTTGCCGCCCGGGTCCGCCGGCGCGCCGAGGTCCACCACCGTGCTCATGGCGCGCGTCGCCCCGGTCCGTTCCGCGGCGGCGTAGAGCCGCAGAATCGTGCCGCGCGCATCCTGGGCCGTGCCCAGCAAGGTGCCCACGGGACTCCCGCCTTCGTGGGGCGGAATCTCGAGCGGCAGCAGGGTATTCTCGCCGCGCTGGGGGTCCGTGCCGGCCACGCGCGTCTCGTATTCGTCGAGGATCCCGTCGCCGTCGTTGTCGATATCCGGCGCGACATCGGCCACGGCGTCGATGTCGGGACTGACCGGTCCCAGCACCCCCATGAGCCGATTGATGAAGCACGTCAGCCGTATGAAGTGAAACCGCGTCAGGTGCGCCGCCGCGCCGGTCGAGTCGATTGCCCACGCAATGTCGAAGGCGTCTCCCCCACCGCTTCGCTCGAGCAATCCGACCGTTAACGGGTCGTCGGGCCGCATGTAGTTATCGAGGTACTTCGAGGCCGTCGGTGAAAGTTCCGCGTAGCCCCAGTCGTGCTCCAGATCGTTGTTCGCCGGGTCGGCGTCGAGGGTGTTGGCGTTAACGATGTTGCCCGCCATCAGGTCCGGCGGCATGGGCGGCTTGTTGTCCTGGCCGGCGGGTTCCGTGTGTGCCGGAAACGGCGAATACGCGAACGCGCGGCTGCCGGGTATCAGGTACCACGGATCGTCCGCAAGACCGTTGCCGTTCACGTCCTCGCTGATTTCGATCAGCGCCGGCTCCTGGAACTTGTAGTACTTGTTGCCGCCGGCCCAGAAGGCGTTCGAATAGACCACGCAGTCGAGGCCCATCGGGTTGAGGGGGTCGTCGGCCACGGGGGTGTTGAAACGCAAGGTGAGGGTTCCGCCTTGCGACCCCAGGCTTACCAGTGACGCCGTGGTCGGCGAGCCGAGCCCGCCGCCGACCGGTTCCCCCAGCGCTTTGGACGCATCCGCGTAGCCAGGCATCGGGTTCACGGGCGCATACGCCACGACGGCGTCCGCCCACGGGTCCTCGGCCCACGCGCCGCCCCAAGGGAGCGCGGCGGCAACGAGCAGGCATATCGCTATGCGCATCGCCGTCCCCTTCGCAGGCCCAGCGCCGCCACGGCCGCCGTCAACAGCAGCAGGCCCATCGGGCCGCTCACCGGCATGGCGACGGGCGGATTGTCGTACGGTTCGTCCGAACCCCAGCCCGTGACGATGGGAGGCCAGCCGTTGGTCCAGTCGGTGCTCACCACGAGCACGTTGCCCGTCGCGGGGTTGTAGGCTGCGGTGTAGAAGGGATAGGGCACAGCGGTATTGGGCGTGTCCGTGCCGAGCACATTGCCGTTGGCGTCGACGTATTGGACGCTGTTGCCCTGGAAGATCAGCGCACCGGAATTGGTCACCGCCGAAGCGCCACCCGCGTTGAAGGTGCCGAAGTTGGGCGAGGCGGGCCAGTTAATGGGCGTAGCGGTCGCGTACGCATTCAAGAGATCCGCGACGGCGAAGCGATTGGTCGCGCCCGTGATGCCGTCGGTGACGTAGGCGAATCCGTTGCCGATCGACAGCGCGGCAGACGCCGTGCGGCCACCGGTAATCACGGTGCCGACGTGATGGGTGGTTGTGTCGAGCACGACCACGTTTGCCTGGTAATCAAACTGCCCCGGCCCCACCCAGGTCGCGCAATCGATCAGCAGTTTCTGGTTGTCGAGCCACGCAGCCCAATAGCCGCCCGACAGCGTCACCAGGGGCGAGCCCGCATTGACGGGCGCGTTGGCGTCGAAGAGCCAGAGCATGCCCGTGTACCCGGACGACACCAGGCAGCGGTGGCCGTCCGGCGCGACAGCGATAAAACCCGGATCCCCGAAATACCCACTCGCAACCTTGGCGTAGTTCCCCGCGCCGCGGCCCGACTCGATCCAGATATCTCCGTTGCCGTCGTAGAGAATGAACCGCCCGTCCGCAAGGCCGCCCGCAACCACCATCGCGGTCGTCGGCAACTGCGACGACCCGTACGCCAGCGGCACGATACCGCTCCCCGGCGCCGCAACCGCGTCCGCGGCCGCCATTAACATCAGCGCCATTCCTGCCCACCAACCGGTCCGAATCATGACACTCCTCCTGTGTACGCGTTGATTACACTTGACATGGTTTCAAAGGAGTGCGGGTATTCGCGGAAGAAACACAGAGGGAGGAAATACAGGCCGGTCCAAAACGCGGATCGCCTTCCCGCTGCAACCTTGTCGCGAAGTTGCCGCACGTAATGCATTGCCAACGGGCAGGTTTTCTGACTTCCGGATCGTTCTACTCGGCGCGCCTTCCCATCCTGTCACGGACAGTGGCATCGGTGCGCGTTTCGTCCCCGGTCACAGCAGCGCGTCTGCGACGGATTTTCACCGTACTTCCCTGGGCCTCGGTCGGCGTTTGGAACAGGTTCAGTCGATAGGCTCCTCCTTTCCGGGCGTGTACGCCCAAGTTCCCGGTACTATAGTACAGCGAACAGCCCGAATCAAGCGAAAAATCCAATGGGAAATATGGGAGTTATGAGAGCCATGGGAAAAGGCCATCGTCTCTCCCATACCTCCCATAATTCCCATACTTCCCATCCCCTTACCCATCGGCAGCCCATGTGCTAGACTGGCTCCGGGCTCAAACCAGCAGCGGGAGAAGCGGCATGGAACCGAAGATCGTCATCGGCGTCGATTGCGGCACGCAGAGTCTCCGGGCGGCGCTGTACCGGACCGACGGCGTGCTGCTGGCCGAGGCCGGGTATCCGTACGAGACTCGCCGCCCGCGTATCAACTGGGCCGAACAGAATCCCGAGGACTGGTGGACCGCCTTATGCCGGGCCGTGCCGGAATGCCTCGCGAAGGCGGGCGTTGCGCCCGGCGACGTGGCGGCCATCGCCTGCGACGGCACCTCGTTCACGGGCGTCTTCTGCCGCGAGGACGGCACGCCCCTGCGCCCCGCGCTCTTGTGGATGGACATCCGCGCCGCCGAGGAGGCCCGCGAGATCGAGGCCACGCAGGACCCGGTGCTGGAGTATTGCGGCCGCCGCATCTCCGCCGAATGGATGATGCCGAAGGCGCTCTGGGTGCGGCGCAACGAACCGGAGGTCTTCGGCGAGGCCGGCCGCCTCATCGAAGGCGTCGACTGGCTCATCTATCGACTGACGGGGCGCTGGGTCACCTCGACGAGCAACGCCTCCGGGAAACGCCACTGGACCCTCGAGCACGGCTGGCCCAAGGCGTTCTACGAGCGGCTGGGCATGCCCGAACTGCTCGGCATGAGCCCCGACGACGTGGTGTACGTCGGCGATTCCATAGCCACGCTCACGCCCGACGCCGCCGCGGCGCTCGGCCTTACTCCGAACTGCATTGTGGCCCACGGCGGCATGGACGGCTGGATCGCGCCCGTCGGCATGAACAGCCTCGGCAAGGGCAGCGCGGCCCTGACGTTGGGCACCTCGACGGTTGTCGTCGCCGAAACGTCAACGCCCATCCTCATCGACGGCATCATGGGCCCCTTCCCGGAAGGCATCCGCCGCGGCTACTCGGTCTACGAGGCGGGGCAGACCTCGGGCGGCTCGGTGGTCGGCTGGTTCGCGGACCTCTGCGGCGTGCGCCTGGGCTCGGAGGAACATCGCGCGCTCGAAGCGGAGGCGGCATCGCTCCCGCCGGGCTCCGACGGCCTCATCGTCTTCGACGCATTTCAGGGCAACCGCACACCCTACTTCGATCCGCTGGCTCGCGCGAACATCTGCGGCTTGACCCTCCACCACGGCCGCGCGGCGCTCTACCGGGCCATCCTCGAGGGCAGTGCATACGGAATTCGCAGCGTCTTCGACGTGTTGGACTGCGGCGGCCATCCCATCCAGGAGGTCCGGGTCACCGGTTCCGGGGCGGCCAACCGGTTGTGGTGCGAGATCATCGCCACAGTCACCGGCAGGCCGCTGCTGGTCTCGACCGTCACCCAGGCGACCGCGCTGGGCTCGGCGGTCTGCGCCGCGACGGCCGCGGGCGCTCACCCCGGCCTGGAAGCCGCCGCGGAAGCGATGGCGCCGCCTTTTGAAACGGTGTGGCCCGGAGGCGGGCTCGAAGTGTACGATACCTGTTACCGGGCGTACGTGGAGACGTATCGGCTCATGAGGGGGACCATGCATTGTCTGTCGAACCTGTCGGGAATGGAGAAGGGCTGACGCGCGCCCGGCTTGCGCGGCTGATTGACCACACGCTGCTGAAGCCGTTCGCGTCCGAGGACGAATTGCGCGTCCTGTGCGACGAGGCGCTTCGCCACCATTTCGCCACGGTCGCGATAAATCCCGTGTGGGTAAGCTATTGTTCGGGCAGGCTCACGGGCACGGGCGTGGGCATCGACGCCGCTATCGGTTTTCCGCTGGGCGCGAACACGGCCCACGTCAAGGTCGAAGAGGCCCGCGAAGCCGTCCGCGCCGGGGCCACCGAGATCGACATGGTCATCAACATCGGCGCGCTGAAATCGGGCTTCGCCGACTACGTCGAGCGCGAGATCGCCGCCGTGGTCAAGGCCTCGAGTCCCGCGCCGGTCAAGGTCATTCTTGAAACCTGCTACCTCACCCTCGACGAAAAGATTTCCGTGTGCGAGATGAGCGTGCGCGCGGGTGCCGCGTTCGTCAAGACCTCGACCGGCTTCGGGAAGGCCGGCGCCACGGTCGAAGACATCGAACTGATGCGGCGCGTCGTGGGCGACAAGATGGGCGTCAAGGCCGCGGGTGGCGTGCGCAGCTATGCCGAAGCCCTCGCCATGATTGAAGCCGGCGCCACCCGCATCGGCACCAGCGCGGGCATCGCCATTCTCAAGGAAATGCCTGAGGCCCAAATGTAACCCCGAATTCCCATTCGCGATCTTTGGGTAAAGGCAGAGCGCTACAAAGAAAGAGCGGAAGCCCCCGAATGGGAATTCGGGGTTACATTTGGGCGCTTAATCGGGGTTGCCCATCATCCGCACAAACACACCGAGGAACTCCTTATCGAGGTCCTCGGACATCTCGCGGACCATCAGCTCGAGCGCGGGGTACGAGTTGAGCGCGCCCTTGTAGGAGCGCTTGGTGGTGAGGGCGTCGAAGATGTCGGCGATGGCGCAGATGCGCGCGGGCTGCGAGATCGCGCCGTTGACGAGGCCGTCGGGATAGCCTCCGCCGCGCAGCTTCTCGTGGTGATGCCGGATGACATCGAGCGCCAGTGGGCTGTTGATTCCCTGTGTTTGCAGGGTTTCCTGGCCCAGCACGGGATGCCTGCGAATTTCCTTCCACTGCTCGTCGCTCAGCTTTCCGGGGCAATTGATGATCTCGGGGTCGATAAGGCTCTTTCCCAGATCGTGCAGAAGCGCGCCCTCGCCCAGGTCACGCAACTGCCGTGGCTCGAACAGGTCCAACCGATGGGCCAGGGCCATGCTGAACACGAACACGTTCACGCTGTGCGTGTAGGTGTAGTAGTCGTACGAGGTGATGTCGAGAAGATGGCGGAGGGCGTGTTTTTCTTCCAGCAGGAAGTGGCAGGTGTTCTCGACGAAGTTCCGGCTGCGCGGCACCACGTCGCCGGAACGCGGATCGGCCATGACGTCTTCCATGATCCCCGTCGCCGACAGGTAGAGCATCTCCGACTTCTCGGCGGAAGAGACCCCGGGATCGGCCAGAATGTCGGAAAGGTTGTGCTCGAGATACTGCCGGTATTGCTTTTCGTGCTGGCATTCAATGTAAAGATATTGAACGCCTCGTTCGATTAGCCGCTGACGCACATCGTCTGGAAACGCGGAATCGGCCCCACGGTACAGGACCGGTACGTGCTGTC
>JAVEWL010000506.1:0-4470 GCA_034004565.1 FCB group bacterium
CTAGGAAGGCCTCTAGTGCATAGATCTGCCGCAGGACTACTTCGTGGTGTTCGGCGGGCAATACCAGAATCAGCAGCGCGCCATGCGCTCGTTGCTGATGGCCTCGGCGGTGGCGCTCGCCATCGTGTTCATGCTGCTCTACCTCGCGCTGCGCTCCGCTTCGCACGCGGCGATCATCCTCGCCACCGTGCCAAGCGCCTTTATCGGCGGCGTGGCCTCGCTGCTCCTCATGGGCGAGACCCTCAACGTCTCGTCCGCCGTGGGATTCATCGCCCTCTTCGGCATCGCCGTGCAAAACAGCCTCGTACTCCTTACGCAGACCCGCGATTTCGTGGTCGAAGGCTATTCCAAGGCGGAGGCGATTCGGCTAGCGAGTGTCCAGCGGCTGCGGCCAAAACTCATGACCGCCTCCTGCGCGGCGCTCGGCGTGCTGCCGATTCTGCTATCCACGGGCGTCGGCGCCGAAATCGAGAAGCCCCTGGCAATCGTGCTGATCGGCGGTTTGGTCTCGTCGACGCTGTTTACGCTCCTCGTGCTGCCGGCGGTCTACCTTGCCCTTGAGCGCACGCGCGACCGCGCCCGCGACAACTTCGAGCGCATGTTCGGGCGCGCCGTACCCATGCCCGAACGCGAACCGGCGGAGGTATAGCGCAATCCCGTTGGCTGGACGTTTACAAATTCTTCGCGTCCCGAGTGATAATCAAACTGATAACAACATAATAGACCACATACAACAGCGAGCCCCAAACGAGCCACGCCGGCGCGTCCGGATACAGCACCCACATCGCCACAATCGCCGCGGCCCACAACGCGCTCAGCACCAGCGTAATCCCCCGAAACCGCGTCATGCGCGAAGGGTACGCATACTCGATCGGCACAAACACCAATGCCACGCACACCGCCACGATCGCAAGGTTGGCCCAGGGGTTCAGCCCGAGAAACAGCAGGTAGAACGCCAGAATGTTCCAATACGAAGGAAACCCTTTGAACGTGTGGTTGTCCGTCTTCGCGTCCGACTGCGAAAACTGAAAGGCCGACGAAAGCACCACCGCCGCCGAACCCGCCAGCGCCAACGGTTCCGCCAATAGCGCCGCCTTGTACAGCAGCAGCGCCGGCACAAACACATACGTGATGAAATCGACCAGATTATCGAGCAGATCCCCATCGAGATTGGGCGCAACCTCCTTCACCCGCGCAAGCCGCGCAAGCGTCCCGTCCACCGCATCGATGAGCACGGCCACGCCCAGCCACGCAAAGCAAATCATCCACTCGCCGCGATCCACGGCCAGCGCGGCCATCAGCCCCGCCACCCCGCCGAACGCGGTAAACAAATGCACGCCCCAGGCCGCCGCCCGTTGCAGTGCAGTCGAGGTCTTCTTCATGAGGGAAAGTTCCTTTCGGTGAATGCACTCCTATACAACTACCGGATATGCCACCCTTGTGAACTCGTTGGCTCATCCGGTATTCCCGGTATGAGCCGTCTTCTTCGTGCTCGTTCTCGTAATCGTGCTCGTAATCGATCTTCTTCGTACTCGTTCTCGTAATCGTGCTCGTAATCGAATTGTGTTCTTGTTTATCCCCCTCAACCCTGCACGAGCGGTCTTCGTAACTCCCATTTGTAATGGGAGTTCTTCGTCCAACCAAGAGCTCCCCTTACAAAGGGGAGTTACGGAAACACAATCCGATTACGAGTACGATTACGAGCACGAAAAGAGCTGCGGCACCCGGAAATACCGGATGAACCAACTTGTTTGAGGGTGGCATATCCGGTAGTGGAAACGAGCCCAACTATCGCCGCAGCAGCACATCGCAGGCCAGCCGCGCCTTCCGCACCAGCCGCCCCACGGCGCCGGGGCGTTGTGCGGTCCGGCGCATGCGGGTGAGCGCGCGCCGCCGGACGGTGGCGAGCCTTGCGGGCGCGACGCGCGGCAGGATTCGGCCCGCCGCGGCATCGAGGGGAAGCCAAAGTGCTTCGGGGGGGTAGCCGTAGGCCGCGAGGTCTTCGGTGGCCAGGCGACGGATGAACCGCTGCGCCTGGGCCAATCGCTCGGACGAAACGATCTCGCTTGCCGCTTGTTCGACGGCGGCGATGCGCTGGGCGGCGGCGGGCGCTACCTCGCCGAGGGCCGCATCAAAAGGAACGCCGATACTCGCGCACACGGCATCCACCTGTGCCGAAGGTTCCGCGGCGAAATCTTCGGCGCGCACTCGGAGCACATTGGACTTGGCGTCGCGCAGCAAATTGGCCGCGGCTTCGATGGCCTTGCGCGCAACGGGAGCCCCGTGCCGCGCCAGCAATACCAACGGATGCCGCGTCAGCACAACGCACGGCGCCTCCGGATAGATGCGGCGCAGGAACGGTAGAATCCCCAAATACTCGGTCGTGGCGTCCACGAAGAGATCCTTGCCGGAAGCCTCAAGGACCCGCAGGTAGAGGGTGTCGCAATAGGCCCGGCACGCCGCGACGTAGTCGGTCTCCTTGCCCGGGAGCCGGTCCACAAACAGGCGCTGCGCTTCGGCGGCGAGGACATGGTCGTACGCCGCCTTGTCGACCTTTTCGTAATAGCCAAGGTGCGCCAACGCGGTCATGACATGGGCGTCCCGCGCGACGTGCAGTTTCGGGTGCGCCGACAACGCTTGCGCCATCGCATCCAGGCCGTCGTCTTCGAGACTCAACAGGAAGGCTATCCGCACGTTCTTCATGTCCAATATGAACCCCGGATTTTCGTGTGGGGCCACAATAGCACATTCCTCTGTGGAGGTCGAGCCACGGCTTGCGGGTATAATCAACCGTATGTCGAACGAGCTGCAAATCACCCGCGCCAACGCGGTCAAAGCCCACGCGAAACTCCTCGGTTTCGATGCCTGCGGCATAGCCGAGGCCGGTGACGTCGATCCCGGCGATCGCCTGGCCCAATGGCTCGCTCGCGGATACCATGCCGGCATGGCCTGGATGGCCGCCACGCGCGAATTGCGCCGCGACATCCGCCGCAAGCTCCCCGGCGCGCGCTCCGTCGTCGTCGTGGCGCGCAACTACTACGCGCCCCAACCCGAAAGCGAAACCGGCATCGCCAAAGTCGCGCGCTACGCCTGGGGCCGCGACTACCACCGCGTGCTCCGCAAGCCCCTGCGCGCCCTCGAAGCCTTCCTCGCCGAACTCGAGCCTGGCGCCCAAAGCGAAGCCTTCGTGGACAGCGGCCCCGTGATGGAGAAGGCCTGGGCCGCCCGCGCGGGCATCGGCTGGATCGGAAAGAACAGCCTCGTGCTCCGGCGTGACCTGGGCTCCTGGTTCTTTCTCGGCGTCGTGGCTACCACCCTCGAACTCGCCCCCGACGCCCCCGCCCACGATCGCTGCGGTTCCTGCACCGCCTGCCTCGACGCCTGCCCCACCCAGGCCATCGTCGAACCCCGCGTCGTCGATTCAAACCGCTGCATCGCCTACCACACCATCGAGAATCGAAACGACATCCCCGAAGACCTGCAACCCGCCTTCGGCGACTGGGCCTTCGGCTGCGACATCTGCCAGGACGTCTGCCCCTGGAATCGTCGCCCCCTCACAACCTCCGAAGCCGACTTCCTTCCTCGAGCCGGCCGCACCGCCCTCGATCCGGACGAGGCCGGCGCCTGGGACGACGTCCGCTTCCTCCAGCGCTTCGCCGGCTCGCCCCTCATGCGCGCCAAGCGCTTGGGATTAACACGCAATCTGCGAATTGTGAAGCAAAATCAACCGCGCCGGTAACGCCAACTCCACGCACTTCGTTGACGGAATCCTGGTTCCGGTGTATCCTGACGCGTAACGCTGCAACAAATCGAGTCTCATTGGGGAACCTGCAATCTCGATATCGGGGGTGTGACATGTCACGCACGGCACAGCGGCTATCTCTTGTCCTTCTCATTTCGATCTTCACAAGCGTCTCCATGTGGGCCTCGGCCAACGCGCTCGACGACTACGTAGCGGCTCCCGACGCCAACTATTCGTGGGCGTTGCACGCCACCTACCCTCACACCGGGTACACCGACTATATCCTGACCATGAACTCACAGGTGTGGTCGCCTCCCGGGGGAGTAAACGTTTCCCTCTGGCACCACTGGCTGATCATCACCGTCCCCAATCAGGTTGACCACGAGACGGCGATGTTCTTCATTTCCGGCGGCAGCATTTACAGTAGCGCCCCCACCGGCAACGATGCTTTCCTGGTAAACATGGCGACGACGACCCATTCGGTCGTCGCCCAGTTGAAGACCGTTCCCAACGAGCCCCTGACCATTACCGGGTATCGCCAGGAAAACGAAGACGGGCTTATCACCTACGGATGGAAGCAATTCCTGCTCGGCGGCGACCCCCTGTGGTTGATGCGCCTGCCCATGACCAAGGCCGCGGTGCGGGGTATGGACACCGTAACGGCCTTCATGGCCACTCCGCAGGGTGGCAGCCGCACGGTGAACAAGTTCGTGGTGTCCGGCGCTTCG
>JAVEWL010000507.1:0-4454 GCA_034004565.1 FCB group bacterium
GGACGGGGCTTACCGATCGGTCGGGGATTGGATCCGCATCGACATGGGATGCCTGGTCTAAGAATTTCGCACAGGCCCAACGCGACCTTCCGGGTCAGGATATTCGTGTTCAGCGTGTTGTGGCCGGCTACATGACGGTTGGTGACTACGAAACCATACGCCTTATCGAGCACTTGGTTCGCACCACATTCGGGGTGGAACTTACAGAAGAGGGTTACAATCGCAACCTACAGAATTTCCTTAAGCCGGACGAGGATGCGGACAACGATGGTTTCTTGAACCAGGAGGAATGGAAGTTGGCTTCTCCTGACGGCAGCTTGAGTAATCTTGATGCTTATGGAACGTCCGCCTTGGATGGCCACGAACCCATTGCTCCGCAAACGGGTGTCAGTCGCGAAGAGGCGCTTCGTGCCCGATTGCGTGCTCGTGCGGAAGCTGCGAACAGATGAGAAGCGTCCAAGTGGCTTGGCCGTCTCGGCCAAGATTGGTCTTGGGCGGGACGCCCAAGCCACGTTATGGAATTGTGATTGACGGACATGCACCGCCGGCAAATTAAGGGCAAATTAAGGGGACACGTTACTCAATTCGCTAAGCAGGCGACTATTGGCCGAGCTTGAGCATAATTGAGTATTGTGTCCCCTCAATTCCCCTCAATTCGGTAGCGCCGCCTGCTTCCACCCTCTTCCCAAATAAGGCCTTTCTCGCTATTCGAAATTTAGTCAATTAAATGACTCTTGTTTCGCAAAAATTGCATTTCGGCCCAGGGGCGGTAATTCCTGTCACTGCCACAGAACCTCTGGCAATCGATTGGGCCGAAAGGTCCATTTCAAAACGCTCATCTGTTGACAATCATCTCAGCAACCTGAACAAACACTCCCTTCTATTCAGAGCCGGCAAAAAGCGAGCCCCCGAGGAAGGAGATCAGCGACCGGCGGCTTGGCTCGCCCCACGGGAATACCGACGAGTATAGAGTTCTCCATGCACCTTTCGGGCAGCTTCCACCAGTTCGGGATAGGGCGTATCGGTTACATCGAGGAAGCCGATGTTGTAGTTTTCGCCGTCGAACCAGCGGCCGGTGGTGGGTTCGTCGATGTATTGAAACCAGTGGCAGCCGACGAGGGCGGGATGGTCGGCTACGCTTTGTAGGTAGCGTGTGTAGGTTTGGGCGCGCTCGGCCTGGGACTGGGTGGCGACGAGGCCGGTGTGGAACATGCCGCGGTCGAGGGCGCCGAAATGGAATTCGCCGATGATAATGGGCTTGCCCAAGGCCTCCTTTCCGGTCCAGCGGTCCTGGGGGGCGGAGGACGAGTAGAGGTTAAAGCTGACGACATCGGCGATGTCGGCGCAGGCGCGCACAGCGGGTTCGGGGTCGTTGGCGAAGCGGCAGCCGAGGTAGAGCTGGTTGGGGGCGTATTTGCGAATGGCGTCGCGGACGGTTTGGAAGTATTGGCGCGCGAAGGTGTAGACGAAGGCGTCGAGGTCGGCGGTGGCGGCGGCGTTGAGGGGCGCGGAGGGCTTGAGGGTATCCCAGCTTTGGGCGGTCGTGGCCCAGGCGGCGTTGAGGGCTTCAAGGCTGGGGTATTTGGATTGGAGTTGCTCGATCAGCTTTTGGCGGCAGGGCTGGTCGAGGGATGAGTTGAGGACGCCGAGGCGGACTTCTTCCCAAGCGAGTTCGTTGTCGACGAAGTAGCCGATGCAGAGGGGATTTTCGCTGAAGGCCCTCAAGCCTTTGATGGCGTTGTCGACGGCGGCGGGGAAGGCGGGGTCGTAGGGATCCATCATCTTGGCCCAGTAACCGGCGCCGCCTTCGACGGGGCGCACGCCGCCGATGCCGGCGGATGCGACGAACGGCATGGGGCTGTTCTCGAGGACGTCCCATTGGGACCAGTTGGCAATGGTGTTGAAGCCCCACGCGCGCAGGCGGGCGTAGGTGTTCCGGCGCCAGGGTTCCTGCCAGTCGGGGCCGTATTTGCGGAGGACGTTGGCGGTGTAGAAGCTGAAGGTCCGGCCTTTGCCGCCGATCGGGTCGGCGCCGCTGTGCGCCCCGGAGAGGTCCTGATACAGTTCGCTGAAGGGGGCCTCGTTGTCGGCCGGGAGCCATTCAAACCAGTCCCGGCGGCCTTCGACGAAAGTGCGCTCCCCCACACCCACGCAGTCGACGCCTATGGAAAGAAAGAGCCTTCCTTCGGGCGTGACGAGCCACCACTTGCCGTCGACCTGTTCGGTGCGGAACCAGCCGGTAGCTGCGAGGGTGGGGCCTTCGGCCCAGCCGCCGTAGGTGTCGCGTCCGGGCAGGGCGGATTGCGCGGCGAGGGTTGCGGCTTCGGCGTCGCGACGGGCGGCGAGTTCCTGTTCGTCTTTGAGTTTGCCGGGCCAATCGGCATGCTTGTATTGGCCGAAGCGATCGATGAAGGGCATGGCGAGGGCGGTGTCGACGCTTTCCCTGGTGACCAGCCATGCGCGTTCGAAGTGCAGGGTGAACTCCTTCTGCGGGCGGGGCAGGTAGACCTGGAACGCGGTGATCTTGGAGGCATCGAGGACGGAGCCCTGGCCGAGGGGAAGGTTGGACGGGACGCCGCGCATGCCCCAGAGCTTTTCGGGCGCGCCGGTGTTGAAGCGCAGCCCGAGCACGATGCGGCCGCGCGGGGGCACGCTCCCGCTGGCGTTGTTGCAGTGGTTGGTGCCATCGGCGCCGGCATTGTCGACGCGCATGGCGACCGGGACGGGTTCGTCGCCGGGATTGTAAAGGGAGACGGCAACGCCGGCGTAGGCCTGCCAGTCCCAGGCGCCGTTGGGGGCCTGGAAATACACGTTGGGCCAGTCGACGCGGTCGAAGCGCACCTGCCAGGCGCTGTCGCCGTTATCGTTGAAGAACTCGCCGTGGGTATCGTGCCACACGACGAATTGGGGCGGGGTCTCGGCTCGAAAATCGACCAGCGTATCGCCCGAACCCGCCGCGCCCAACATCATCGCCGCCATCAGTAGGCACATATCGCGTCTCCCCAAAGATCTTTCCATCGTTCGAAACGGTGGCGGCCATTATTCCTCATTCCGGGCTTTGATCGCCACGACGCCGGCGTGTTTCCTTGACAAAACGGCGGCGGCACCCTATCCTTTAGAAGAAGGAAATGCTGGAAGCGAGTGATGAACGTCATTCACCTGCAACGCAACGCACATGCTTATCGTCGAATTATCGGCGTGGGATTGGTGTGCCTGCTCGCGCTGGTGGCGGCGCACCATCTGGTGCTTCACAGCGACGACGGCCATTGCTCGCTGTGCGTGTTGCTCTCGAGCGTGGTAGTGGTTGCCTTCGCGGTAGTGACGCTGGTCGCGCTGGTGCGCCGTTCGTTCGCACCGGTATGTCCCATCCTGCCTCCTCTTCACACGGGTGCCTGGACCGCCTGGTCGCATCGCGGCCCCCCACTCCACTCCTGACGATTTTCCAATCCCGATTCCGACCCTTGTTCGGCATGGCTGTGCCCGTATGGGCGCGGCGGCATGTGCCATTTGGAAATCGATATCGCCGGCCGCCATCGGCCGGCGTGAGGAGTATTTTGATATGCGACGCAACGGTTTTACGCTGATTGAGCTCCTGGTGGTAATTGCGATCATTGGCATTCTGGCGGCGATTCTATTGCCGGCGCTTTCGCGGGCGCGCGAGGCCGCGAACCGGGCCACGTGCCAGAACAATCTGAAGCAACTCGGTGTGGTCCTCAAGATGTACGGCAACGAGAACAAGGGCAAATTCCCGCAGATGAAGTCGATGGATTGCGACGGGGCGCCGGTGGGCTGGGCCACCATTTTCGATGCGCAGGCGGTGTATCCCGAGTACCTGTCGGATTTTGATGTGCTGGTTTGCCCGAGCGCCCCGGCGGGCGCATCGGCCCTGGAACTCTGGGACGAGGGCGATACCGCCTCGTCGCTCTGGCATGCCTCGGCCTTCACGAACAACGGCCGCGTGGAACCCTGCGAGGTCTACGAGCATCCCTATATCTACCTTGGGTGGGTGATTGAACATGCCCTGACCGATACCGAGGAGGATATCGAAGAGCTGGAATTGAACATCGAGGATTTCCACGAAGTGCTTGAAGTCGATCCCGGGGCGGTGGATGCCGACTGGGAAGTAGTCGAGGAGACTGGCACTGCGGGCGGCGATGTCATCATTCGACTGAAGGAGGGCATCGAGCGCTTCCTTATCACCGACATCAACGCGCCGGCGTCCGGCGCGCAGGCGCAGAGCAGTCTCGCGGTGATGTGGGACGAGATCTCCGACGAACCGTCTCACTTCAATCATGTTCCGGGCGGCTGTAACGTGCTCTACATGGACGGTCACGTGGAATTCCTGAAATACGGGGGTGAGTTTGGGAATCGGTTCCCGGTGAATGCGGGCGGCCTGGCCTTCCACGAGGCGAGCCATCATCACGAACACCCGTAGGACACGACGCAACGTTCTT
>JAVEWL010000508.1:0-4436 GCA_034004565.1 FCB group bacterium
CGCTCTCGTCGAGATTCCAGCCACGCAAAAGGGCCTCGTCCCACAGCGCCTTGCCCACCGATACGCCGATAGCCCGCGCCGAGATGCCCATGTACGGCACATCCAGGACCTGCCCGTCCGACCCCACGAACTGATCGTCCACAGAGAAAACCTTCAGCCCGTTCGCCTCCGCCTTGCGCACGATGGCCGGCCCCAGGCGAACGTCCGGCGTGCAGATGACGAACCCCTGCGCCCCCTGCGCCGCAAGGTTGTCGATCGCCGACAGAACCTTCTCGCCGTCCCCGGCCCCAATCTTGATCAGGTCAAACCCATACTTGTCGGCGGCCTGCTGGGCAAACTTCCACTCGTTCTGAAACCACGGCTCCTCCGGCTGCTTCACCAGGAACCCGATCCGAACCCGCTCCGGTCCGTCCGCCTGTTGCCCGCACCCCAACAAGCTCAACCCGAGTAAGAACGCGGCAACGCCAACCGCCCACATGCGCATCATTGCAGTCTCCCCAGTGTCATCCCAATCGTCGCATCATCTTACGTGCCCCCATCCGCCACGTCAAAGGCCGGGATAGTACGGTGTAGAGCGGCGAGCCCGTCGTGAGGTAGTATTGTCTTCCCAGGAGACCAGAGTATGAACTCGAACGTGCAATTGGATCCAGACGTGCTGGCGGCATTCTGCCGCAAGTGGCGCATTCGCGAATTGTCCATTTTCGGTTCCGCGCTCCGCGACGATTTTGGTCCGGAGAGCGACCTCGATTTTCTGGCAAGCTTTGAGCCGGGAACACCGCTGGACATTGATCGTTTGCTTGACATGAAGGAAGAGCTGGAGACAAGCCTGGGACGCCCCGTCGATCTGGTGGAGAAAGAAGCCCTCCGAAACCCCTGGAGGAGGTACGAGATACTGCGTACTCGCAAGGTGATCTATGCGGCCTGACACCGAGGACATGGCACGTCTTTGGGATATTTTGGACGCCGCACGTGCGATCCGCGAATTCACCCAGGGTTTGAGCTACCAAGAGTTCCTCGATGATCGCAAGACGCGTAACGCTGTCGAGCGAAACCTGGAGATCATTGGAGAGGCAGCCAAACGAATCTCGCTGGAATTTCGGAAACAACCTTCCGATATCCCGTGGAATTCCATTATTGGTCTTCGGAACGTGCTAGCGCACGAATACGGCGAGATTCGACATGAAGTCATCTGGAGCATCGTCGGAGACAAGCTGATCCCGCTGATTCGGCACTTGGAGGATTTGGGCGTCGACAATCCCCCGTCGCTGTAGCCGTTAGCGTCTCATCCGACCCATGCCCGCCTTCAGGAGGCACTCATGACCAATCGCGATATTATCTCCGCGCTTGAAGAAATCGGCTTCCTGCTTGAACTCGCGGGGGAGAATCCGTTCAAGACGCGGTCGTACGAAAACGCGGCGCGCACGCTGGGGATGATCGAGGAAGACATTGAGACGCTGGTGCGGGAGGAGCGTCTGCGCGAAGTGCCGGGGATCGGTCAGGCCATCGAGCAGAAGATTACCGAACTGGTGACGAAGGGGCGGTTGAAGTACCTCGACGAATTGCGCGAGAAGTTTCCACCGTCGCTCTTTCAGTTGTTCAGCATCCCGGGGCTTGGGGCGAAACGTGTGCGCATACTGTTCGACGAGTTGGGAATCCGGTCGCTGGGGGAACTGGAGTACGCCATTCAGGAGAACCGCCTGCTGACCTTGAAGGGCTTCGGTCCGAAGATGCAGGCGAAGGTGCTCGAGGGCATCGGGTTCGCGCGGCAACAGCACGGCCAGCACCTTTGCCACGTGGCGTGGCGTGAAGCGGCGAGACTGCGCGAGCGGCTCGAGGAGGACCCTTCGCTGCTGCGCATCGCCGTGGCGGGCAGCCTGCGCCGCTGCAAGGAGATTGTGAAGGACATCGACATACTGGCGTCGTCGAAAGACCCGGAGTCGCTGATGGAGCGCTTCGTGACCACCTTCGGCGTGGTATCGGTGACGAACCGCGGGGACACGAAGTCCAGCGTCATACTCGGGAGCGGCATCGCGGCGGATCTGCGGGTGGTCAGCGACGAGCAGTTTCCGTTTGCGCTGCATTACTTCACGGGCAGCAAGGAACACAACGTGGTGATGCGGCAGCGCGCGAAGGAGCGCGGCCTGAAGCTGAACGAATACGGACTGTTCAAAGGCGAGAAGCTGATGGTGTGTGAGGACGAGGCCGAGTTGTTCGAGCGGCTCGACCTTCCGTATATTCCGCCGGAGTTGCGCGAGGATATGGGAGAGTTTTCGGCGAAGAAGATGCCGAAGCTTGTCGAGTTGGACGATTTGGTTGGGGTATTCCACTGCCACACGACCTACAGCGACGGCGGCGCGCTGCTGAAGCAGATGGCGCAGGGCGCGAAAGACCGCGGGTATAAGTACATCGTCATCGCGGACCACAGCCAGTCGGCGGGCTATGCCGGGGGGCTGAGCCCGGCGACGATCAAGCAGCAGCACGAGGAGATCGACAAGCTCAACAAATCCATGAAGGGTTTCTGGATTCTGAAGTCCATCGAGTCGGACATCCGTTCGGACGGTTCGCTGGATTACGAAGAGTCGGTGCTGAAGACGTTTGACCTTGTTATCGCGTCGGTGCATTCGCGGCTGACAATGAACGAGGAGGAGGCGACGGCGCGGCTTCTGACGGCGATCGAGAATCCCTACACGACGATTCTCGGGCATCCGACGGGACGGTTGTTGCTGGCTCGGCCGGGATACCCGCTGAACATGGGGCGCATCATCGACGCGTGCGCGGCGAACCGGGTGGCGATAGAAATCAATGCGAACCCGCACCGGCTCGATTTGGATTGGCGGCACGTCAAGCGTGCGAAGGACAAGGGCGTGAAGATTGCGATCGGGGTCGATGCGCACAGCGTGGACGGCATGGACGACGCGGCGTACGGCATCGGGATCGCGCGCAAGGGCTGGATCGAGCGGGACGATGTGCTGAACTGCATGTCGGCCGAGGAAGTGATTGAATGGCAGCAATCAAAAAGGGCATAGGGGAGCAGCGGGCGCGTGCGGAGGCTATTCTGCCGCGCCTGCGCGAGGCCTATCCTGGACTCAAGGTTTCGCTGAATTTTGAGACGCCGCTCGACCTACTGGTGGCGACGATTCTGTCGGCGCAGTGCACGGACGCGCGCGTGAACGAAGTCACCAAGAGCCTGTTTCGGAAGTACCGCACCTGCGAAGACTACTTGCGGGTGTCCGTGGAAGAACTCGAGCGGGACATTCACTCCTGCGGATTCTACCGGCAGAAAACCAAGAGCATTCGCGAGACGTCGCGGTCAATCCTTGATACGTGCGGAGGTGAAGTGCCGGGCACGATGGACGAGCTGCTCCAGTTGCGGGGCGTGGGACGCAAGACCGCGAATATCATCCTGTCCACTTGCCACGGGCAGCAGGCGGTGATCGTCGATACCCACTGCAAGCGCGTGGCGCATCGGTTGGGCTTCACGCACAACACCGACCCGGAAAAGATCGAGCGGGACCTGATGAAGGTTTGGCCGGAGGGGTGCTGGACGGATCTTTCGCATGCGCTGGTGTTGCATGGGCGCAACGTGTGCGTGGCGGGGCGGCCGCGCTGCTCGCAATGCGTCGTGCGCGATTGGTGTCCTTTCCCGGACACGCCGGAAGGAAAGAAGGTGGCCCGGTGAAGAAGGACCGGTGGGTTCTCGGGCTGCTGCTAGCGTATACGGCCGTCGTGCATACGGTGGACACGTTTGGCGTGGAGTGGGTGCACGACGCGCTGGGCGGGTGGTACTGGCGCGGATTCGATCCGTTCAAGTTCGGTGCGTGGTTCCTGGCACCGTTTCTCTTTCTACTGGTGTTGGGACGGATTGACTGGGGGTATTTCGGCGTCCGGCGTTGGAAAAAGGCGGACCTTTGGCTGCTGGGAGCGCTCGTAGGGGCGGGGTTGATCGCGGTGCTGACGATACTGGTCGTGCCGAGCCTGCGGGAATGGTATCCGTCCCTGGGGCATATGTCGTCGTCGCGAAAGTGGGAGTTCGCGATTGGGCGGCTGGTGTGGACCTTCTCGTGGATTGTGGGCTGGGAGTTTCTGCACCGGTATGCGCTGCTGACGCAGTTGGGACGTGTGTGGCCGCGGTTCGGGTGGCTGGCGATTCCGCTTATCGAGGGGGTGTACCACCTGCAGAAGGACCCGCTCGAGATGCTGGGGATGGTGGCGTTGTCGCTGGTGCTCACGCGGTGGGCGCTGGTGCGGAAGAACACGCTGCTGCCGTTCCTGGCGCATCTGGCGATTGAGGTGGAACTGCTGGTGGTGCAGGTGATGCTGTAACCCCGAATTCCCATTCGGGGGCTTTGGAGTGAGCGAAGCGCTTCGAAGAAAAAGCAAAAAAGACCCCGAATAGGACTTCGGGGTTACATTCAGCCCTCCACCGGGAGGAGGGA
>JAVEWL010000509.1:0-4416 GCA_034004565.1 FCB group bacterium
TGCAAAGGCGTATGAGCCCTCACCCCGCCCCTCTCCCAGTGGGAGAGGGAACGCTCTTCATTCATAATTCAGCATTCACAATTCATCATTCATCCTGTGCTAAACTTCGGCGAGGCTTAAACGAAGGAGGATCAAGAGATGCCACACATCAAGACCGTTACCGTGCGCGCGGCCGTCACCGGCGACAAGGGCCTGGACCCTGCCGGCGCGGTGTTCTTCCAGATTTGGCTCGCGGTGTTTACCTGGATCATAACCGGCGCCTTTTCCAGCAAGGACTAATATGACGGGGGCCGCGCAGTGCGTCGTCCCCGCCGGAGCTTCCGCGCGCTGCGTCCGCGCGGAGTTCTACCTCTTTCTGCTCATCGTGGTTTCGGTCCCGCTTGCGATGGGACCGTACACCGCCCCCGAACCCCTGAAATGGCTGATCCTCGATACGGCAGCCCCGGCCCTGTTGTGCGTGTGGTGGCTTCGGCGAACGGGATCCGCTGGCCTTATTCTTCGCGCGGACCCCATCACGTGGGGGCTGCTTGCATGCCTGGGCGCGGCCACCCTCTCGGTCTTCAGCGCGATCAATCCCGGCTTGTCCGTTGTGAGTATCTCGAAGGGGCTGGGGCTCCTCTGCGTGTATTTCCTCGCCGCCAACGCGCCCGCGGACGACCGTGACCGCGATCGGATTCTCTGGGCTCTTTCGGGCTGCGGGCTCGTGGTGGCGCTGTACGGGATTGCACAGCACTTCGGCTACGACTTCTACCCTTGGGCTTCACATGCGGAGCTTCCCGCGCGTCGCGCGTACTCAAGCGTGGGCCATCCCACGTTCGCGGCGTCGTTTCAAGCGATCATTCTTCCCGTGACGGTGTGGCTCGGGCTTACCCGGCCGTCGCGCCGCGCCCGCGCGATCGCGTTTGCCGTCGCGTTGGTTCAACTCGCACACGTGCAATTCACCGGCGCGCGCGGTCCCGCCTTGGCCTTGGCGATGGCGTGCGTTGTGATCGCCGCGCTCGTGCTGTTCGATGCCGGGCGTGCAAAACGGGGCGCGGCGATTGTCGCGCTGTTGCTGCTGGGCGTTGCGATCCTCGTGGTGGGCCGGGCATGGCACGAGAAGCGGAGCGATCCCCTTGCGATTCGCGAGGGCGGGCTAACCCTCCGTATTAACACCTGGGAAACGGCGTCGCGCCTGTTCGTGGCGCACCCGCTGTTGGGTGTCGGCGCCGGCAACTACCCCGTGGCAAGCCCCGCCGCCTGGAACGAGTTGGAAGCCTATCACTTCATGCGCCACAACCGCCTCAACGAACAAGTCCACAACGAGTATCTTCAGGCGGCCGCCGAGGAAGGCATACTCGGACTGGGCGCGCTGCTTTTTCTCGTGGTGTTCTCGCTTCGCCAGGCGTTCCGGGTGGCCCGGTCGGCGGCATTAACACGTGAGAAATATCTTGGCCTCGCCCTGCTCGCGTCGTTGACCGTGGCCTATGTGGATGCGTTCTGCAATTTCACCCTGCAAGTCGCTTCGCCGGCGGTGGCATTGTGGACCCTGCTCGGCGTCGTAACGTTCACGGCGCATTCGGCGAGGGCGGAATAACTTGCGCGAATGGGCGATTTCTGCGACTCTCTTCAGATTAACGGGAGTCTCGCTTGCACGAGAGCGAGGGGTAGAAAGGATAAACGCCGTGATTTCATTCAAACGTTTCGCTCTTGCCGGATGCGCCACCGCGGCGGCACTGCTGATTGCCGCCTGCTCGGGGCCCGATAAGCAGGCCGAATCGACGGAATTCGTTCCGGTCGTGCAGCAGGGCGAGGATCCCAACGTGCAGGTGATCGAGCTTCCCGCGCCCGCCGGCGCCAAGCCGGGCGAAAAGGTCCGCGCCGTCATTACGCCCTATCCTCCCGGCAGTCCGGAAGCAAAGGAAGCCGTGGCCAACGCCCTGAGAAACGCCGACAAGAATAAGCAGCCCTGATCAAACCGCGTTGGAGCGATTGAAATGAGACAACGAGCGATTGCGTGCGCGCTCGCGGCGTGGGCCGTATGCGTGGGATGCGCGCATGCCGAGGACACCGCCGCGATGAAGAAGGACGCCCTGTACCTTTACGAGCCGGCCAACCGGAACACCCAGCAGGCCTACGACGAGGCCATGGCCGCGGCCTGCCTCCAGGGCATCATCAACCGCGACGCCCCGCGCCTGTACCTGCTCGCGCCGGACAATTCCAGGCCGCGCTATTGGCTCGACCTGTTCTCGCGCGAAGACGCCTGGCTGGCGGGACGCGAACAAACGCGCGTGACCGGGCTGGACGGCCTGGTTGAATTGGCCGGCGATCGCTTGAAAGGCGCCGTCATTTGGGACCCGCAGGTCCCCGCGAGCGTCAACGTCGCGACCACGATAGCGGGCGTGAAGGACGCCGTCGTGCTCAGTCCCGAACTGGCCAACGAATACCTGCCCAAATGGAAACTGCCCGTGCTCGATGATCTGCGCGGCCGCTTCACCGGTGCGGAAACCGGTAGCAAGAAGAACGACGCGTATCGCTGGGCTCTGCGCGAATATGTCGAGAAAGGCCTGTGCTCGAGCCACTTCCTGTGTCTTTTCGAAGACTCCGCCTCGACGCGTGCGACGGGCGCCGTGTCGTACGTCATCACGCGCGACTGGGCCGTGAAACAGCGCGCGTTCGTGTTCGACCTGTCGCCGTGGGCCGACGAAGCGCCCAAGGACGATCCCGGCCAGAAGCTCGGCACCGACCTCGAAACCTATCGCATGCTGCTGGCCGAAACCCGGAAGCAGGCGGACGGCAAGCACATGACGGAGTTGACCGGGTTCTTCGCGTTCTGGAAGTACAGCAACATTCCTGGCTTCAAAAGCGCGCACGAACCCGTTCCCACCGAATGGGAAAGCGTCTACGTCATGTCGCCGTTCAACTGCTACCAGAACACCATTTCGAGCGACTGCTACAACCAGTCGCTGCACAGCCAGGCGCCGTTCACGCCCCTCAAGCAGCGCCGGCCGGAATTGCGCACCGCCGTCGAGAACAAGGCCTATGTCTGCATACTCATGGCCGACTACGATTCGGCCACGCCCCTCTACGATTTCATGCCCAGGCACTGGGAGGACGCGGGGCGCGGTAAACTGCCGCTGGCCTGGGGCATTAATCCGAACCTGATCGAGACCTATCCCGACGTCATCGCGCACTTCTACGCCACGGCGAGCGAGAACGATCACTTCGTCAGCGACGCCAGCGCGGCCGGATACTTCAACCCGAACCGCATCGAGGAGCAGCACCTGCCGCTGTTCGTGAGGCACAACAAGCGCTTTTTCGAAGCCACGGACATGAGCATCGCGCCGATGGTGCTTGATTGGGATCAGCCCACGGCCGCGGTGAAGGATGCCTTCGCGCAGTTCGCGCCCGACGGATTCGCCACGATCGTGATGGACATGCACAACGACGTCGGAAGGCCGCCGAAGCCGCACGTGTGGAAGGGCATGCCGGTGACGGAACTGCTGAACGACACCTGCAACTTCGCCAACCCGAAGCAGACCGCCGACGCGATGTACAACGCGATGAAGAACCGCGGCAATGCGATCCCGGGGTTCTACTTCTTCCGAATCGTCTGGACGCCCCCCTCGGCGGTAATCGAGTCGCTGGATGTTTTTCGCAAGGATCATCCGGAAGTACCGCTGGAGGTTGTTGATCCTTACAACTTTTTCGCGCTATTCAAAACGCACTACAAGTAAAATAGCGCTGCGGAAAACGGGGACTGTTCCACTTTTGATGAGCCCAAGACCTGCCTGCGAAGCCCCCGATCCGCCTTCACCCAAACAGTCAACCAGCCCCAACGATCAAAAGTGGAAACTGTCCCCGCTTTCCGCTCAGCAAGAGCCAAGGATATCCCGCAGGTGGCCGGCAATGGTGACGACGTCTTCGTCCGGAAGTTTGCAGTAAAGTGGCAGCGTGATCGTCGAGTCGCCAATCAATTCCGCGTTGGGAAATGCGCCCCGCGTGTACCCGAAGGTCTCCCGGAAATACGTCAGAAGGTGTATGGCGCGATAATTGATCACCGCGCCGACACCGCGGCCAATTAACTCGGTCAGTATCTCGTCACGGCGCGCGGCGGGCACGTGAATCGTGAAGAGATGGTTGCCGTGGCGCACGCCCTCTTCCCGGACCGGCCAGGACAGGTTGGGGATTCCGGTTAACCGTTCAAAATAAAGTTCCGCGAGGTATTGGCGCCGCCGCCACCGGTCCTCGAGTCCCTTGAACTGCGCCAGAAGGATGGCCGCATGGATATTGTCCATGTTGTACTTCCATCCCATGCAGACCATGTCCCAATGCTGATATCCCTCGCGCTCGCGGTCCGCGGAAGTCTTGGTCATGCCGTGCAGGCGCAGCAGGCGCAACTTCCCCGCCACTTCGTCGTCGTTGGTGACGACGGCC
>JAVEWL010000510.1:0-4389 GCA_034004565.1 FCB group bacterium
TTCTCCCAGCGCGGCTGCCGATCTTCAACCCCGCAAGGGGTTGCATGTGAATAGCCAGGGGTGCAGGCGCGGGCTTTATCGCGCCGGAACCCCCGGCTATTCACATGCAACCCCTTGCGGGGTTGAAGATCGGCTGCGGCGCCGGGATTGAGATGTGTAGTACAACCAGCCCTGGGGAGAGGGGTGGGGTGAGGGGAGCCTCTGCCAAAACCCCACCCACAAGAGAAGCACCCGTCATCGTAAGGCTTACAGAGCGCTACGCCGGGATGGGATCATCCAAACACGCAATCTGATTGCGCCCCTCGCCCTTGGCGCGATACAAGGCCCGATCCGCCGCGGCAATCAACGCCTGCGGCGTGATGTCTGGCGACGGCGTCAGCGAGGCACACCCGATGCTGACGGTGACAATGGGGCATGTGCGCGAATCGGCATGGGGGATAGCCAGCGCCTCCACCGCGGCAAGCATTGCCTGCGCGACGTTCACCGCGCCGGACTGGTTCGTATCGGGGAGAATGGCGGCAAACTCCTCGCCGCCGTACCGGGCCACCAGGTCCCAGCGCCGCGCGGTGCTGCCGTACAGGGCCTGCGCCACGCGCTTCAGGCACTCATCCCCGGCCGGATGGCCGTTGCAGTCGTTGTATTGTTTGAAGTAATCCAAATCGATCATGAGAAGCGAAACCGGCGTGCCCTTTTGCATCTCCATTGCCCATTGCGTTTCCAGGGTCTCGTCGAAGACCCGGCGATTCGGTATGCCCGTGAGCCCGTCCACTAACGAGAGCTTGCGCAGCATTTCCTCCGAAGCTTTGCGCTGGACGACCTCTTCGGTGAGTTTCGCGTTGATCTCGGCGAGTTCGGCCGTGCGTTCCCGGACCAATCGCTCGAGCTCTTCCATCTTCAAGGCCGCCCGGCGCGATAGAACCCATTTCTCGGTCAATGCGCTTGCCAGTTGCACCACCTCTTCAGCGGCAAACGGTTTCTTGAGAATCAGCAGGCTGTCGGTCTGCCGGAAACAGGCCTGCAACTCGGTCCAGTCGTAATCCGAATAGGCCGTGCAGATGACTATTTGCACGTCGGGGTCCACTCTCCAAATCTGACGAATCGTCTCGGCGCCGTCCAGGCCCGGCGGCATCCGCATATCGACAAACGCCAGCGCGTACGGATTGCCGTCGTGCAAGGCTTTGGAGATCTTCTTGACCCCGTCCTCGCCCTGCAGCGCGTGCTCGATTTCGTATTCGTTGACGCGCGTGGATTTCGGCGCCGCCGTCCCGAACAGGGCCGCCTCCATCTCGTCCAGGCTCTCGTCCCGTCTGGGCGGCAACAGGACCGCCGCGAAGTCGCGATGAATATCCTCGTTGTCGTCGATGGTCAAGATGCGGCGCTTTAACGGCCTTCCGAAATCCATTTGCATTATCCCTCGGCTATACGGTAGGGGAACTCGAGCACAAACGTCGCTCCCTTGCCCAAACCGTCGCTGTGAACCGTAAGAGAGCCTCCAAGCTGACCGGCCGCGTTCGCCGCCATGTGCAGCCCGAATCCGTGCCCCTCGGGGCGCGTCGTGAAGCCCTGTGCGAAAATGCGGTCCAGGTTCTCGGCCGCGATGCCCACGCCGTTGTCCGAAACGCTCAGCTGTATCCGTTCGCCATCGATCGCTTCAATGCGCAGCCGGATTTGCTTTGAAGGCTGCTCGACGTCTCGCAGAGCCTGACCCGCGTTGCCGATCAGGTTGATTAGGATCTGAAGAACCTGATACCGATCCACGAGCACGGCAGGAAGGGGTGCATAGTCACGTTCAAGTTCGATTTCGTGCGTGGACAGCACTACGGCATTGACCTTGATGGCCTGATCGGCAAGTTCGGCGAGGTCCGTCCGTTCAACCAACCCGACATTCTTGGCGAAAGACTGCTGCAGCGCGATGATGTCGGCGATGTGTTGGATGTGGCCGTCGAGTTCTCCCAAGCGTCCCACGAGCGAATCCTGCTCTTCCTTCAGGTGCTTTGCCAACCCGATAAGGTAAGGAGGCAGCTTGCTCCCGCGCGGGTCCTGCGTCAGAAAATGCCCCAGGTCGTCGCGGTGCTCGTCAAGCAGTTCGGCGGCGTTCACCAAGTTCTTCATTCGGGACTCGCTGACCTGCCGCTTGAGGGTGGTCGTCGAGATGTTGACGCTGTTCAGCACGTTGCCCACGTTGTGGAGAATCCCGGTCGCGACATCCGCCATGCCGGCCTCGCGAGCCTTCTCCATCAGGCTCCTGTGCGCGGCCTCCAGCTCCGTTTCGGCTTTTCGCAGGCTGTCCGTCGTGTCGTTGAACAATTCCGCAAGCGCGCCCAGTTCGTCACGCGTTCGCACCTCGATGCGCGTTGTAAGGTCCTTGCTGTCCCGGACCCGCACGATGCGCTCGTTCAGCGCCGCCAGCGGTTTCAGCACGGTCCAATCAATAACCAGGAAAAGGATCACGAACGTAAGAAAGCCCATCGCCAGCAGTATGCCCATGAAGAGCCGTGCCGTATGTTGACCGTGCTGGAAGATCTGCCGGGGCTGTTCGACTCGAAGAATGAGGGCCGGCTTGCCCGCCACGTCGTTGATCTGCGAATACCCAACGATGAGCTCGTTCCCGTGCGCCTGGACGAATCGAGGCGTTCCGGCTTGCATTAATACCTTGGCGGACCGCACGTCCGCCGGAGTGTCCTCTTGGTCCCAACGGTAGAACGCGAGCGTCAGGCGGGTGCGGTGGCTCAACTCGGCAATGGTATCGTCGTTCAGGAATTTGCCGGCTATGAACGTTCCGTTAATGGGCAGTTGGAACTCGCTGTTGGTGATGGGCGCGACGCCGACAAGTAACGGGCCTTCTGGCAACATCAGGATGCCGTGGATGAGGTCGTTCGGATCCGTGTGCTGCCGCAGGACAGGGTCGGAAATGGCCTGAAGCAGGCTTGGCGAACTTGCGACTTCCTGTTCCTCATTCAGGTCCATGCTCTTCAAGTGGACCACGCGGCCCGACAAATCGAGGAAGCCCATGAAGTTGACGCTTGCGTTCAGGAACGCGCTGTCCTGAAGGTTGTCGGCAACATAGGTTTCGTTCTTGCCAAAAACGAAGTCTCGCGTGTCGGTCCACCCCGCCCAGTCGCCGCAGAACCGCTCCAACGACGTAAACGTCTCGCCGAGCGCCCCCTCAACGCGCTCGACGTCGGTGTGCATGCTGTCGCGTTCCAGCGCCGCAAACCCCTCCAGCAGCACAAGACTCGCGGCCAGATATAGACCTCCGCTCGCCAGCAGAAAGGTGGCGAGCGTCGCGGAGACTATCTTTGTGCGAAGCGTGAAGTTTCTCAATTCCATAAGCCCCGTGCGAGTGGCAATGCAAATGCCAAGGCGATTCAGTTCTGAATCTCCTTGGGCCAATCAGGCGCTGGACAGAATGCCGGTCTTGTTATGGACCATTCCCGGACCCGATTCGACGTCTTTACGGATTATCCCCCTGGACAGGCGACCTCGCGGCGGCCTGTTCCCATTTTTATCGGCAGTTCTCGCCATATCTGCACCTGTGAAATGCCATAAACCCTAGAGAAATCAACACTTGATATCTAAAAAGCGATAGGTCCTCCCTGCCGGTCTTTATGTAAAAGAGCAGTAATCGCAATAATGGCGCGTGATTACCATTCGTTTCGGAAAAACGCTTTTGACGTCTGATAGCGCACAAACACCCTCCGAAAACCCACAAAACCTGCCGTTTCCCTTGGGCTTTACGCTAGAATTGCCCAACGTGCTTATACCGTGGAGGAGACCTGCATGAAAACCCAACGTATTCTGGCAGCGGTCCTGATGGTACTTACGGCCTGTATTGCCCACGCACAGGAGACCCAGGAGCAGCGCGACACGCGCATGGAGTGGTGGCGCGAAGCAAAGTTCGGCATGTTCATCCACTGGGGACTGTACGCAATCCCTGCGGGTGTCTGGAACGGGCAGGAGGTGGAGTCGGCGGGCGAGTGGCTCATGTTCAACGGCAAGGTGCCGCCGGCCGAGTACGAGCCCCTCTTGCAGCAGTTCAATCCCGTAAAGTTCGATGCGGCGCGCTGGGTGCGGATCGCCAAGGACGCCGGGATGAAGTACATCGTCATCACCAGCAAGCATCACGACGGGTTTGCCTTGTTCGACAGCAAGGTTTCGGATTACGACGTGATGGCGACACCGTTTCAGCGCGACATTCTAAAGGAGCTTTCAGACGAGTGCGCGAAGCAGGGCATTGTGATGTGCTGGTACCACTCGATCTTGGATTGGCATCATCCGGATTACCTGCCGCGCGGCGAAGGAAGCCCGCGGCCGTGGGATACGCGCTCGACGGAAGGGGCCAGCTACGACCGCTACATCGAGTATATGAAGGCGCAGTTGCGCGAGTTG
>JAVEWL010000015.1:0-21179 GCA_034004565.1 FCB group bacterium
AGCACCTTCGACACCACCCAGGCCCCCGCGCACGGCGGACCGGCCAGTGGGCGCAGCAGCGGCAACGGTACGGTCTTCTACCACGCCCTCAGCCAGACCGGCGGCGACCTCGTCATCGACGGTCAGCCGGGCGCGGAGTCGACCTATTCCGCCTTGCCGATTCCACCGGGTTACGTCTTTGACAACATCGTCCTGCGCAACAACGCGCGCGTGCGCATCGACGGTGAACTGACGATCAACGATACCCTGAGCATATTGACGGGCAGCATCCTGACCCACACGCAGGGCAACGAAGCGGGTCTCACCGTCACAGCCAAGCGCTTGTACGTCGATGATACCAGCGCGATCGACGTGACCGGCAGGGGCTACGCCGGCGGCAAGAACTCGGGCAATAATGAAAGCGAAGGCCTCACTCTGGGCGGACTGCTCGGGGCACGGTTCCGTTCGGCGGGCAGCTACGGCGGCACCGGCCACAGGACGGACGGCCAGGGTACCAATCCCGTCTACGGTACGCCGGAGAACCCCATTTATCTCGGGTCCGGCGGCTCGCGAGGATACTACGGCGAACGTGGCGGCAACGGCGGCGGCCGCATTACCGTCAACGCCAGCCAGAGCGTCGAAGTGGACGGTGCGCTGCGCGCCGACGGCGCCACGGCCGGAGGCAGCAACGGCGGCGACGGTTCCGGCGGCTCCATCCTCATCCGTACCGCGCTGTTCAAAGGCATGGGCCGCATCGGGGCCGACGGCGGTTCCTTCCAATCTTGCGGCGGCGGCGGACGTGTGGCCGTCTTCTACACCTACACGGGCATACCCGGCAACGATTTCAACGGCCTTCGCGACGTGACGGCCTATGGTGGGCAGCGTGGAACGGATGCCGGTAGCGCAGGGAGCGCGGGGACCGTCTTCTTCAAGCGTTCCGACCAGACCCACGGCGACGTGTACGTCGATGCCGGGCGAGATGCGACAACCGTGCTCTCCACGCAACTTACGGCTGCGGGATTCGGCAAGATCGTGGGACTTTCCGCGGACACGATTACCACCGACGGCGGAGTGACCTATACGCCCAACGGCTTGGTGGGGCTCGAAATCAACCCGAACCTCAACCAGACCCAAACCTACCGCGTTGTATCGAACACGCAGACCGAGATTACCGTCGATACGGCCGGCAAGCCCTCCCTGACGTCCGTGGCGACCGTGGGGAGTCCGTATGCCGCCATCTATCGCTACGACAACTTCACCGTACGCGGCGGCGCCTATCTGGCACTGAACGACCAAATCGTCGTGTCCGATACGATGCTGCTCGATGAAAACGCGCGCGTGACACATTTTGACGCAGACCCCGCGCGGCCGATTCCGCGCCTCGATCTGACGGTGGGCACGCTGCGGATCGCCGGAACCGGCTGGCTCGAAGCCGACGGGCGCGGATATCCCGGCGGCTACAACGGACACGATCCCGGCTTCACGGCGGGCTATGCGGATGGGTCGACATTCCGCTCCGGCGGTTCGCATGGCGGCCTCGGTGCGCGCGAGGAGGGCACGCCCACCGCCGTCTTCGACAGCTTGACCGATCCGGCCGATTACGGCTCCGGCGGCTCGAAAGGCTACTACGGCGAACACGGCGGCGACGGCGGCGGCTGTATCGTCGTGCGCGCGGGATTCATGCAGGTGGACGGCTTCGTAACCGTTAACGGCCACAGCGGCCAGGGATCGTCTGCCGGCAGCGGTGCGGGCGGCACTATCAACCTTAGCGTCGGCACGCTCAGCGGCACAGGGCGCATCCAGGCCAACGGCGGCGCATACCAGGTGGGTGGCGCCGGCGGGCGGGTTGCCGTCCGGTATACCTCGCTCGAAATGGATACCGCTTTCATTGAAGCCCTGGGCGGGCAGGGAAGCTCCAATCGCATTGGCGGCAACGGCACGCTATACCTGAAGGGCCCCGGCCAGCAGTACGGCGACCTGGTGATCGACGGTCTTGCGACGGACACGCCGCACGCCTCGACGGGCTTCCCGGGCGGCTATACCTTCGACAACGTGACGCTTCGCAACAAGGCGCAGGTGTTTTCCGATCAGAACGTGCAGGTGCGGGGCGCGTTGCGTCTCCAAAGCGGCAGCGTCTTGACCCACAGTCTGAACAGCGAAAACGGCCTGCGCATCACGGCCGAATCCATCGAAGTGGACGCCGACAGCTCGATCGACGTGTCGAGGAAGGGGTATCCCGGCGGCCGGGTCCTGGTCTACGTCAACGAAGGCTATACCATAGGCGGCGTACCCGGCGCGCGGATGCGATCCGGCGGCTCGTACGGCGGCGTGGGTGGATATCGCGATGGCGGCGGAACGAACCCCGTATACGGCATTCCCTCGAGGCCCATCTACCTGGGCTCCGGCGGCTCGATTGGCTGGTACGGCGAGCGGGGCGGCAACGGCGGCGGCTTGGTGTGGCTTACGGCCGATTCGGTCACGATAGACGGCTCCATCCTGGCCAATGGCGGCACCGGCGGCGGTTCCGAGGCCGGCAGCGGGTCCGGCGGCTCCGTGTGGATCAAAGCCGCGAACGTGAGTGGCTCGGGCACCATCCAGGCCAACGGCGGGACGTACCAGTTGGGCGGCGGCGGTGGCCGCATCTGCATCGAATACGGCACCCTGGGCGGCTCCGGCCACGACTTCGACGGACTGCGCTCGGTGACCGTGTTCGGCGGCATCGTGTCAAATCAGAACTACAACGGCAGTGCCGGCACGCTCCTCATGAAGCGGACGGATCAGACTTCGGGCGACGTGTATATCGACGCGGGCGTGGATGCGGCGACGGCCACGCATGCCACCACAATGACACCCGTGGGCTACGGCCGCGTGCAGGAAGTAAACGGCGACACCGTGACCGTTCAAACGAATATCGAGTACTGGCCCAATTCGCTGGCCGGAGTCGAGTTCAATCCGAACCTGAATCAGGACGTGACCTATACGGTCCTGTCGAATACGTCGAGCACGATTACACTGGTGACGGACGGCAAGCCGGCCCTGAGCACGATCACCCAGGCGGGCGACTGGTATGCGGCGGTGTACCGGTTTGACAACGTCTACTTCCGCCGGGGCGGGTACTTGAGCATGGCCGATCTCCTGCGGGTTTCCGGAACGCTCGATTTGCGCGAATGGGCCCGCTTGACCCACTTCGATGCCACCGGAGCGTTCGAGCCCCGGCTGGACGTCCGCGCAACGGACCTGTATGTAAGCGCGGATTCGACCATCGAAGCGAACGCTCGAGGGTATCTCGCCGGACGGCATAATCAAGGCGACACGGCCGGCTTCACGCTGGGCAACCTGCCCGGAGCCGCCATGCGCTCCGGCGGTTCCTACGGCGGCACGGGCGGAGTGCTCGACGGCGCCGGAACCAACCCGGTCTACGGCAACCCGCTCGATCCGGCGGCCCTCGGCTCCGGCGGCGCCTGTGGCTACTACGGCGAAGCGGGCGGCGACGGTGGCGGCTGGATCCTGTTGCGAACGCAGAACGCCGTCCTGGACGGCGCGATTTCCGCCGACGGCGGTGCGGGCGGCGGCAGTGCGGCCGGCGGCGGCTCGGGCGGCACCGTCCGCATCGAATCCGGCGACATTCGCGGCACGGGAACCGTTCACGCCAATGGCGGCTCGAACGATCCCGGCGGTGGCGGCGGCCGCGTCCTCATTACGTACGACAGCTTCGGCGGGCCGGGCGAAGACTTCAACGGTACCCAGGACATCACCGCCTTCGGTGAAAGACAGGGCGAAGCGCGCGCCGGCAGCGCCGGAACCGTGGTCCTGCGTGAGAACGGACAAACGCATGGCGATTTGTATATCGACGACGGCTCCGTCGAAGCGACCGCGAGCAACTGGACGCCTTTCCAGTTCGTCGGATTCGGAACGGTGACCGATCTTACCGAAGACACCATCACCACGTCCGGCCAGGTGCGCATGATTCCCAACGGTCTGGCCGGTATCGAAATCAATCCCAACCTCGAACAGGACGAGACCTATCGCATTGCCGGAAACACGGCCTCCACCATCACCGTTGACCTCGACGGAAAATCCGCGCTCACGACAGTGGCCGCGGTGGGCAGTCCCTATGCCGGCGTGCAGCGCTTCGACAACGTCTACTTCCGTCGGGGCGGCTTCCTGGCGATGGGCGACCTGCTGCGCGTCAGCGGCACGCTTACCGTTGCGGACTACGGCGTGCTGACGCATTTCGACGCCACGACCACCTACGAGCCGCGCCTCGATGTCTGGGCGGGCGCGTTGACGGTCGACACGACCGGCAGCATCTCCGTAGACGGCCGCGGATACCTGGGCGGACGGCACGGCCACGGTGACACCTCGGGCTTAACGTTGGGTAACGTGCCGGGCGCGACCTTCCGTTCGGGCGGCTCTTACGGCGGCCTTGGAAGGCCCCACGACGGCACACCGAATCCCGTCTACGGCGACGAGTTCAACCCCGCCGCGCTCGGCTCTGGCGGTTCCTGCGGATACTACGGCGAGGCGGGCGGCGACGGCGGCGGATGGATATCGATCTGGGCGGGCAGCGCGCTTATCGACGGCCTCGTTTCCGCCAACGGCACCAACGGCAGCGGAAGCCATGCCGGTGGCGGCTCGGGCGGCACGATCAATATCGTGACGCCCGCCCTGGGCGGGGCCGGCCAGATTCGCGCCGACGGCGGCGGCAACCAAGCGGGCGGCGGCGGCGGCCGTGTGGCGCTGCACTTCAACCCCGGCACCAGCGACGTATCCGCCTTCAGCGTAACCGCTGCGGGCGGCACAGGCGGCGGCCAAGCCGGCACCACAACAGTTTTGCCGGGAGGCGTGACCTCGCCGTAGTATGGAGACTCGAGAAAAGCGATTTCCATAGAGTGATTCGTGGCCGACGGCGAGAGGCGGGCTATTCGTTTGTGAACGGAGGAGGACGGGGCCGCGCTCAGGGGATGAGCCGCGTCCCCCAACCTTGAAGGTCGAAGCGCAAGCGCAGCGTGGACAAATTCTTCTTGCCGGAGATGTAGCCGAAGATGGAAGCAACGGAGCAGTGGCCTGGGAAGGTCTCGACGCGAGACTGGTCTTTCTCCCCATCGTGAATCCTCACGGCCACATCGAGAGGCCGGGCGGCCAATTGCCAGATGAGTTGTTCGAAGGCTGCGTCGACGGATTTGGGGAGTTGAAGATCCAAGTTCAGCGCGCCTTGCGTCTCGTCGAGCCCCACTTTTGACACGCATTCGTAGAGAAAACGTTCCTGTTCTATCGAAAGCGATGGCGTTCTGAAGAACACCATGTTGCTGCGCGGTTGCGATTGTAACGCGCGCCGCTCGAACGTAGCCGGTAGCGTACCCACCTCGATGCCTCCCATGCGGATTCGGTCCCTTGCGCCGGGTGCCCTGTACCAACTGGGCCCTCATTGCGCTCTGCTTAATGGTACCGCGTCCTGAATGATTCGTTTCACGTGGAGGCTATTGTTTAAGCAGGTGGCGGAGGGCGGTTTCCAGTCGCGCGTGGCGGGGACGGAAGCCGCTCTTCTGAAGTTTCGCGGGGCGGACGCACATGCTGCTGAGGAGCAGCGTGTTGGCGATGTCGCCGAAGACGGCGCGGGTGGCGAATTCGGGCAGGGCGAGGAACGTTGGGCGCGAGAGGGCTTCGCCGAGCTTCGCGACGAGCTCCTTGTGGCGGACGCTGTTCGGCGTGACGATGTTCACGGGGCCGCTGATCTCGGGATTCATGAGCACGTGCTTGACGGCGCGGACGGCGTCGTCGACGGTGATCCAACTGATGTAGTTTTCTCCGCCGCCAAGCTGGCCGCCGAGACCAACCTTGAACATGGTGGTCAGGAATTGAAATGTGGCGTCGTCGCGGCTCAGCACGATGCCGAAACGCAGGTTTGCAACGCGAATGCCGGCCTTTCTTGCGGGGGCGGTGGCTTTCTCCCAGTCCTGACAGACCTGCGAGAGGAAATGCTCGCCGCCGCAGCTTTCCTCGGTCAACACCTCCTCCCCGCGGTCGCCGTAGTAGCCGATGGCGGAGGCGCTAAGGAAGGTATGCGGGCGTTTCTTCGCTTTGGCGACGGCCTTCGCGAGGAGGGTGGTTCCGTCGACGCGGCTGTCGTAGATTTCCTTTTTCTTTCCGGCGGTCCAGATGCCCGCGATGCTTTCGCCCGCGAGATGAATGACCGCGTCGTGGCCCTCGATGCCTTCGCGGTCGATGGTGCCTTCGCGCGGGTTCCAGAGCACTTCCGGAGCGCCGGAGTTCTGCGAGGTGCGCACGAGGCGGGTGATGTGGTGGCGATCTTTCTTGAGCAGGGGTATCAGTTTCGACCCGATCACGCCGGTCGAACCGGTCAAAAGTATCTTCATGCTGAGCACTCCGTGTGGAGAGTGTAGGGGAGGCTATCTCGTCGGTAAGGCCTATGATTTATACCATGTCGCGGGCATTTCAGGCAGCCCCCATCCTCAGACGCCCTCGGCCATGAAGATGTAAAGGAATTGACCCCATGGATCGCGGAGTCTAGAATGCCAGGAGTCTGAACGGAAGGGGAAGCCGTATGCCTGTCTTGACTCCGCGCCTTGGTATGTGTTGTGCCCATTCGCGGCCAATAGCCGCCTCAAAGTGGCCAATCATCTCGCTCTTCGTTTTCCTCGCCATTAGCACCGTGGCTCAGGCTGCCGACTCCCTCGTCATTGATGCCAACTTTCCAGGCGGCAATATCGTGGTCGATCGCATCGACGGCGATACGGTCCATCTCCGTCCTGACCTCCGCGACACGGAGGGGTGGTGGTTCTACTGGAATTTCCGCGTATCGGGCGCGGCAGGCCGGACGTTGACCTTCAACTTCGGCGAACGCAGTCCCATCGGCGTACGTGGCCCCGCGATCAGTACGGACGGCGGGGCAAACTGGTCGTGGCTGGGGGCGGATAGGGTCAGCGGAGCGACGTTTACCTATGCGTTTCCCGCCGACAGCGGCGAGGTGCGGTGTGCGTTTGCCGTGCCGTATACCGAGTCGAATCTGAAGGCCTTCCTGGCCGCGCACGAAGAGCCTTCCGTACTTCAAGTGGAGAAGCTCTGCGCCAGCAAGAAGGGGCGTGAAGTGGAAGCAATCCGCGCGGGCAGGCTGGACGGCGACCCGGCGTATCGCATCCTGCTCACCGCGCGGCACCATGCCTGCGAGACGGTGGCGAGTTTCGTGCTCGAGGGAATCCTGGAGACGGTCCTGGCGGACGATCAAGACGGCGCCTGGTTCCGCAGGAACGTCGAGGTGCTCGCGATTCCGTTCATGGACAAGGACGGAGTCGAGGAGGGAGACCAGGGCAAGAATCGGCGTCCCCGCGATCACAACCGCGACTATATCGGCCCCAGCGTACATCCGGAAGTGGCCGCGTTGCGCACTCGCGCGCGGAACTGGTCGAACGGTCGCTTGCGGATTGCGCTGGACCTTCATTGTCCTCACATCCGGGGGCCGGAGAATGAGCGTATCTATCTCGTCGGCAGTCCCGACGAAGCCATGTGGCAAGAGCAGAGCGTGTTTGCCAGGGTAATGGGAAGCGTGAGCCTCGGGCCGCTGCCCTATAGCGCCTCGAACAACCTTGCCCACGGCCAGGGCTGGAACACAGTCGCCAATTACAGCGGGGGCCAGAGTTTTGCGAGTTGGGCCGAAAGCATTGAAGGGTTGCGCGTGTCCAGTTCGCTCGAGATTCCGTACGCCAATGCGGAAGGCAGTGAGGTAACACCCGACACCGCCCGCACTTTCGGGCGCGCCCTGGCCAAGCGAATACGGCTCTACCTCGAATCGGGCGAGCCTGCTCCCGCGAAGATCGCTTCACCTCCAATCGCCGGCGTGTATCCAAACCTGACGGTGATGGGGGAGGGGTTGGGCAGCGATTCGGAGGCGGGTATCGGCGCGTTGATGCCGTGGGCCGGAAAACTGTGGGCGGTGGGCTATGTCGCCCACATTCGGGGGCAAGGTCTCGGTCTTTACGAAATAGCTGAAGACATGACCATGCGCCGACATCCGGCCTCGGTGACGGGCACCTTCGCCAACCGCATGGTGCATTGGCCCAGCGGGCAGGCCTTCATCGGTCCCCATGCCATCGATGCCGACGGCCAGGTGCGGACGATCGAGGACCTCAAGGGACACCGCCTCACCGCGACCTGCCCACACCTTACCGATCCGAAGAACAAGGTTTACGTCCTCGGCATGGAAGGCGAGTTCTGGGAAGTGGACGTGCATTCGCTTGCGGCAACGCAATTGTTCAACCTGCGCGAAACCCTTGAACTGGGCGACACCACGCCGCATTTCAAAGGCGCATTCACGAGCCAGGGCCGCGTCGTGGTCGCCAACAACGCCTACGACGAAAACGATTTCCTCGGCAAGCGCCAGGCAGGCCGTCTCGCGGAGTGGAACGGCACGGCGTGGACCATTCTCGAGCGCAACCCCTTCGTCGAGGTCAGTGGCAGCGGCGGCAGCGACAGCTACGGCGGCGAAGTGCTGTATGCAACCGGCTGGACGCGCTCCAGCGTCGTATTGCGCGCGCTCGTGAAGGGGCAATGGCAACGGTACCTGCTGCCGAAGTCGAGCCAGAGCTGGGACCATGCCTGGAACACGGAATGGATGCGCATCCGGCACGCGCAGACGGAGCGCCTGCTCATGGACGTCCACGGGACCTTCTTTGAACTACCACCTTTCGCCTACGGCGGCCATATCAGTGGGATCCGACCCATCTGCACGCACCTGCGGGTGGTGCCCGACTACTGCCATTGGCGCGGCCTGTTCGTCATGGCGTCGGACCAGATCGATCACGACCAGGGTCAGCCGCAATCGGGCCTCTGGTTCGGCAACATCGACGATCTCTGGAAGATGGGCAAGCCCACCGGCTGGGGCGGCCCTTGGTGGAAGACCCCCGTTCAACCGGACCAGTGGTCGGATCCATTCCTCATGACCGGGTACGACAAGAAGGTCCTGCACCTTACCCACGACGCGGCTACGACCGTGCGCTTCGATATCGAGGTGGACTTCCTCGGTGACGGCAATTGGGTGCCCTACACATCGTGTTTTGTAAATGAACAAGCCCGATATGCGCACCATGAGTTTCCGGACGCCTTTTCGGCGCATTGGGTACGCATCAAGGCCAGTCAGGCCTGCAATGCCACCGCGAATTTCATGTACAACTAAGGAGCAATGATCATGTTTCTGGGACGCTTGGCGCTTGCGGCGGTTTCCCTCTTGATGTTGAACGCCTCGGCCGAAGCCGCGGATGCCAATGAGCCGCTAATCACCGTCAAGGAGACCATCGTCTTCGACGGCAATAAGGGCTGGGAACACGACGGCATCACCTATCGTCTCGCGTGCGGCGCGGCCATCGCGGAGATGCCCAACGGCGACCTCATCTGCTGGTGGCTTTCGGGCAGCGACAACGAACCTTCCACGGATAACAACGTTCTGGCGAGTCGTTCCACGGATAAAGGCAAAACCTGGTCCGAGCCCTACATCCTGGTCGCGGCGGGCAAGAGCGCGGGTGCCCTTACCCTCATGCATACGACGCCTTCGGGAAAGGTAATTGCGTTTGGCGCGGAGTGGCCTTCCGAGCTTCAGTACACCGTGTGGCACTACTTCCGCATGGAGTCGAGCGACAACGGGCTTACGTGGGGACCGCGCGAAGCCGTCCACATCCGTGAGGAAGACAATATCATGCTCGGCCGGCCAATCCTCCTTCAGAACGGCGAATACTTTGTGCCGACGTCGTTCTTCGAAAAGCGCCCGGTGCCGCTGCCCGGCGGCGTGATGGCCACGGCGCGCGCGAAGAGCGAGGAGGAAGCCCTCGCTCTGCCCGCGCAACCCGATCCGAACGGCTACATTTCTAAGTTTGACACGCACCTGCACGGCTGCTCCGCGCTGACCACTTCAGACCCCGAGCTTAGCAACCTCGTCGAACACGCGGGCATACGGAATCGTCCGCTGGGCCTGCTCGAAAGCACGGTCGTTCAGTTGAAGCATGGCCGCATCGTAATGCTGATGCGCGCGGAACACGGCGGCTTCCTGTGGCGCTCCGAAAGCACCGACAACGGCCGTACCTGGAGCGAGGCGTGGCAGACCGACATCCCGAATCCCACGTCGCTGGCCGCGCTCATTCGCCTGCCCGACGGCCGCATCGCGCTCATTCACAACGCCGTCGGCGGCGTCGTTGGACAAAACGCCGTGCGCGATCCACTGTCGATCTGGCTCAGCAAGGATGAAATGGAAAGCTGGTACATCCAAGAGGACGTCATCCGGGGTGGGCAACTGGCTTATCCGTACCCGCTCGTCGTCGACGGCAGGCTCGTGTTTTCCTATGACCGCAACCGCAGGGAATCGGTGTTTGTGGAGGTAACGCTGCCGCCGCTCGAGGTGCAGTAGACAACACTGGGTATTTGCCTCTTCTCAACGCTAATGCAAGAGCCATTCTTGTTTCCGTGTGGCGCCTTCAAGCCACGCGACTGTGTCACGCGGCTTGAAGGTGCCACCCGGGCAGGGTCACTTCGAGATCTCGTCCTTCCAACGGCAACGTAGGAGTGGCTTCGACAATTGCCCAGCGCCGCTTCCCGGCGTGGCGTGCCGCGAGCCTAAGGCGCCACTTCCTTCGGCGCTTGATGCGGCTTGGGCAGGATCATCAGAAACTTGTCCACGTCGGGGTACGCGCGGTCGATGCTCCAGAAATGGGGCATGATGGGGCGTAGCGGCCGGCCGTTTTCGGCGCCGGGATCGCGCCCATGCTTCAGAAGCAGGATCAGGTCTGAACTCACGGCAGGGTTGGTGTAGAAGAAATCGTGGCCGATGAAGTTCGTCGAGACATTGGCATTGATAAGGTGCAGATTGCCGTAATACCCCAGCAATCGGTCGGCGCCTTCCGGGATCTTCCCCGGAGTGAGCAGGCCAAGGCGATTTACGCTGCTGTGCAGCCATTTTGACAGCAACAGCGCACGATCTTTGCCAGAAAGATAGATGGTGAGATCGTCCGCCATCGTGTTGATTTCCTCGGCGAGGAAACGCTGCGCGAACACCTGCGTGTCGATATCGGGCGCCGCCATGATCAGGTGTCCCAGTTTCAGCGCCGCTTTTGGATCCTCTCCTCCCGCCGCCGTGGCGAGTTTCAGTTCGCGCAGCGCGGACATCAGCACGTCCGTGCCGCGGCTGTGCGAAAGGATGTGAATCTTGTTCACATCCGGCGAGGCCGCCAGGTCGCGCAGGAAGGTCTTGAGATGAAAGATGGTGAAGTCGCCCGACTCCGTGTCCGCGGTATAGCCAAAGAGGCCGCCACGCCCGGCGGGCCAGGTATAGGCGATGGGGATGCCCCGGCGTCCCAGAAAGTGCCAGAACTGCGCGGTCAGGTACACCGCGTCTTCGAATGAATTGTTGTACCCGTGAATGAACAGAACCACATCGTGCTGATCGACGCGTTCGATTTCTTCGCGAAGGCCAATGTGCAGCGCCTCCCGGGCTCGCCGCGCTTCGCCTTCGTAGGCCAGGCGGCTGTATTCGGCGTCGCGGATCAGATTTAGCGCAAACGGCGTTTCGGGGTAGGTCGCGCCCAGGTGCAAGTCGTGGAGCGAGAGCTGGAGGGCGAAGAGCCGGCTCGACGAGGTGCTGTCGTCGACGAGTTGTTCCCAGGAAAGCCCTTCGCCGAAGCTGACCCGGCACGAGCCCACAATCAAGCGGTCGCCGCGGCGGTGTCCGAAATGCAAGGCGCCGGTCTTATCCCGCTCCGGAAGCCGATCCGTGGCAAAGGGAACCACGACATCGGGAGTCCTGCGCGATTCGGGTACCGAAGCAAAGGGGTTGGTCTTTGCGTCGAGGTAAAGATTTGGCGTAGGCATAAGCTGCCGGGCCGCGCAGCCCGCGCAGAGGACAATCAAGGCCAAAGCCAGCCCCAATTCCCTGTACTCTACTGCTCGCAACCGATCGCCGCACATGAATACCGCTCCGTTACTGCCCGTCACCACGCTAATCACCCGCACACGCCTACGTGACCGGGCGGCGATCATAGCCAAGGGGCGTGCAATTAGCAATGAGACTCAGGTTTGCGGTACTTCAATCCGGTAAAGGTCAGTCTTCGTCCGAAGGATTAACGCCTTATCCAGCACGGCGGGGGAGGCCATGAAGCCGTTGTCGAGAACGTTCGTCGCCAGCGCTTCATACGCGCGGCCGGCCTTCACCACCGTCGTCTTGCCTTGGGTGCTGAAAAGGTAAATCCGGCCTTCCGCGCAGATCGGCGAGGCCAGGTAGTTCCCGCCGAGCCGTTCGCTCCACACTTGCGTGCCGGTACCCGCCTCCAGGCAGGTGAGCGTACCGTTGTTGCCCACCATGTAAAGCAGATCGTCCACGAGCAGCACCGACGGCTCGGTCGGCACCCCCGGACCGCCGAACTTCCATGCCACCTGAGCGTCGGTTAGATCGCCCTGACCGTCCGGCCGCACCGCATACAATTCAGAATTGCCGCCGCGCCCCGTAATGGCGTAAATGAGACCCTTTCCATACACCGGCCGGGAAGCAGGGGAGTAGGCCGTGTTGGGCAGCTTCCAGAGTTCCTTGCCCGTGCGGGCGTCGTAGCCGAAGAACGCCGAGGAACCCAGGCTGACCAGTTGCGCCGTACCGCCCGCGGTCACGACAATCGGCGTCGAGAAGGCCTTGCGGAAGTCACCCTCGCGTTTCGGCTGTCCGTTCTCGTCGAGGTCGGTCCACACCGTGCTGCGGTCTGTTTTCCACACGGTCTCGCCGGTCGCCTTATCCAGCGCGGCGGTGTACTGCACGTCAACGCCGTCAAAGGTCAATACCAGGAGATTTTCGAACAGAATAGGGGAGGAGCCCGGTCCACGATAATGACGGCACGGCAGGTCTGTCCGCTTCCAGACTACCAGCTTGCTCGCGGTATCGAGACAGGCCGTGCCGTAACTGCCGAAATGCACATACACGCGTCCCGGTTCCATGACCAGGGACGGCGACGCGTAGCAGTTCACCGCATTGTCCAATGGCTCCGGATTGTCCGAATGGAACAGCATTTCGTTGAAGACAATCTGCCCGGTCGCGGCGTCCACGCAGATCACGAAGAAATCCTTGCCGTCCGGCGTGGCCGTGGTCAGCCAGATTTGGCCGTCCATCGCCACCGGTGTGGACCAGCCCTCAAACGGAATAGGCGTTTTCCACGCGACGTTTTCCGTCTCGCTCCACGTGAGCGGCAGGCCTTTCGCGTCGCAGCGGCCATCGCCGTGCGGCCCGCGAAACTCCGGCCAACCCTGGGCCGCCGCCGCAACATGAACGCCAAACAAGACCACTACAAGCCCAAGAACCGAATTCCCATGCCGCATCGCATTAACTCCCTATTCTGGACAGGAGAGTGCCACACCCCCTTCCCGCACCGCAACCACCAAAGAGCCTGCCCAATTGGGCTGACATGCATTCAACTTTTTACTACTCTTTCCGGGTATGCCACCTCCAAACTTGTTTGGGGGTGCTTAATGTTTGAAGCGATGATTCGAGTCTTCACCTTACCCTTGAAGCACCCCCAAACAAGTTTGGAGGTGGCATACCCGGAAAGAGTAGTGAGAAGTTGAATGCACGTCAGTTTGTCTAGACCCACACAGTTCTTCTCACTGTCCCGTACTCCCATCATTCCCATTCCTCCCATGACTCCCATTCTTTAAAACAAACCTTGATGAACGCCGCGCGAATCCCTATTCTTCACACAGGCACAACGCCGCATGGGAGGATCATCCGTTGAATACTGCAATCCTGCTGGTTCTGAGTTGTCTCATCACGCCGGCCCAAGTTCCCGCACAACCCACCACCACCGTCTACGTCTCCAAGCTCGGCGACGGCTCGGATGGCACCACATGGGCCAAGGCCTACCGCACCGTTCAAGCGGCCCTCGACGCCGTTCCCGACGACAAAGGCGGCCACCGCATTGTCATCCGCCCCGATACCTATATGGAAGACAACCTCTTCCCCGCCCAGAAGGGTGCCGCGGGCGCCTATAACGAACTCGTGGGCGATGTCGACGGCAAGCTGGGCTCCGGCACGACAGGGCGCGTAGTCCTCGACTGCGGAGACCCGGAAAAGGGTTTCAAGAGCTACGATTGGTGGGGCAATGTCAAGTCGTACCAGAAGGCTTGGTCGCCCGAGCACACCGCCGAGACCTTCTCGGCCATCGGCTGGGACCGCTGGGTCCTCCGCAACCTCTACGCGACCGGCGGCGACGGCGGCCTCTTCTTCGACTGCACCGACAAAGTCGAGCCCTTCACGGTCGTCGTCGAAGACTGCGTGTCCATTGGCCGCGCCTTCGGCGGCGGCGTAGGCAACTGCCTCTCGCGGCCCGACGAACCCATCACGTATCGCCGCTGCACGCTCTGGGCCCTGGATCAGTGGGGTGACACCTCCGGCGCGTATGTGCGCGTTGAAAATCAGGCCATGCCCGACCGCCCCGATGTGGTCTTTGAAGACTGCACGATGGTCGGTCCGCAGTGCTCGCTCAAGGGCGGCAACTACGGATTCAAGACCTACACCCGCGCTCTGGCCCGGCGCTGCCGCCTCATCACGCTGAACTTCTCGCAACCCCAGGGCGAGCCCACCGACGGTATCGTCCAGAGCGTCCAGGCGGGCAAGCATTTCCACGTCGACTTTGAGGACTGCACCCTCATGGGCTACAAGGTCTTCGGCGTGAAGGTCGAGAAGGAAACCGTTGGCGAGCTCGCCTACACGACCAAGGGCGATTGCCGCGCCTACGTGCAATTCCAGCAGGAAGTACCCAAGGGCTTCCACCAACTCACCGCTTGGCCGGTCGAAGCCTTCGATGCGCTCCTGCCGCCGAAACCCGAAATCCCGCGCCCGGAACCAACCCAGGGCGAACTGGTTCGCCGCGATCTGTGCGAAGTCACCCCCATCGTCTGGGACGGCAAGCTCTGCCTGATGACTTGCGTACGCCCGGGGAGCGGAGGCACCAAGGAAGACTATTGGATTACCCTCACCGACGTGGCCTCGGGCGCGGAAATGGCCCACTTCGCGCAGGGCTACAGCCTGGCCTGTGCGATGGTCAATGAAGGCACACTGCACGTCTTCGCTTCGCGCTTCGAGAACAACAACTGGAACGACGTGACCCACTTCTGGTCAACGGACCTCAAGACCTGGGAATCGAAGGTGGCGATTACGCAGAACCCCGCCGAACATCTGTTCAACAGCTCGGTCTGCAAAGGCCCCGACGGCTTCGTCATGACCTACGAAACCAACGATCCGGCCTGGCCCGCGTTTACGGCGAAGTTCGCGCGTTCCACGGACCTGATGAACTGGACCACCGAATCCGACGCCCTTCTCGGCAAGGATCGCTATGCGGCCTGCCCCTGCATTCGCTACTCGGACGGCTATTACTACGTGATGTACACGGAGCATCGTACGCCGCGCTGGACCTTCGAGGTCTACATCGCCCGCTCGAAGGACCTCAAGACCTGGGAACTCAGCGCCGCGAATCCCGTGCTCGCGCCGGGCGCCATCGACGACGGTATCGACGCCTCCGACCTGGACCTCGTCGATTTTGAAGGCAAGACGTATGTCTACTACGCCGTCGGCGACCAGCTCACGTGGATGAACATCAAGCGGATGGTCTATCCAGGCACCGTCGACGATTACTTGAAGTCCTGGTTCACCGCGCCGGGCGTGCCGACGCAATAGGAGTGTTGTTAACGTATCGGGAGAAGCGGGACCATGGCATATCGGTTAGGCGATTACGTGGTGTACGGCGAGCTCCGCAACAAACGCAACTACTCGACCCACGGGCTCATCGCTTTACGGAGAGAGGAGGAAGGCAAGGAAACCCTCCTGCGCCTCGAACTCACGGGAAATTGCTGCGACGACATTCGTGGAAAGACCATCCGGTTCTTCCCGAAAGATATGGATGCACCCGGACCAATCTTCGACTGCGGCGAGCATTGCGGATTTCAAATCCGGCAGATCGGTCCCACGGGCGAAATGTCCTCGGAAGGCTGGGTGCGCACTGTGCCGGGTCCTGTTGAAGAATACGCTCGCCGCGCGGAACTTGGCGAGCCGCCACCCACCCCATGGGTGCGCCGCCTTTACCTCGAATGGTATGGACAGAACGGCCGCGTCGTCATTGAAATGGCAGACCCCGTTGTCGAAGAGTGTGTGCGTGAGGGCGAGCGCGGTGACGAGGGCGACTGGGTTCCCCTGCCGAATAACGCCACGCATCCGGATTCAGGTTGGAAGCCACCCTGTGATCTGGGGCTCACCGCGATAGAGCGGGATGGGGAAGAGGCCAACACCGAGCCGTATCGATCGTGCGACGCCGACTTGTGCGGCGAAGACGACGCTTTTGTGGATTCCTTGCAGCGCGAACTCGATGCGGAAGCCGCGGCAATAGACCGCTCCATTCGAGAGAATTCCTTCGAAGACGACGACTGCATCCGCGAAATGGAGTTGATGGACGATTGCATGGAGCACGGGGTGCCCCATTCGCTCGCATCCATGTTGGGCGACTCGGAAGTCTTACCACCGCCTGACGATTTCAGCGATGAGGAAGTTGAAGCGCGTCTGAAGTCGGTCCTGATGCGCTTGGCGAAACTCGGCGTGAAACTGGACGTCTGTGAACACTATACCCCACGTGCGTGCTATATCTTGTTGCGGGAAACCATCCTTCCCGAGGGCGAATCCTACCCGGAACTCGTCGGAACCGGGTGGGTGACTCACTTGTCCACGTCAGACGACTGCCCGGAATGCGATGCCCAATTCGAGAAAGAATTCGAAGAGTGGGAAAAGCAGCGAGAAAATACGGGACAGTATCAGCGGCGTGAAAAGCGCCTGTACCCGGACGAAGAGGGGCCATGGGAAATCGAAGACGATTGCCCTTTCTAGTCTCGGTAATACTCTAACCGAATGTCGTAACTCGGAGTTGGCATCTGCGGCCTCCCCTTGGTTCCGAATGCTCCACAGCCCGCTTCAGCGGGCTTTTGACCTTTGCCCCCTGCTTCAGCAGGGGGGTAGAGCCTGACACCCTAGGGATGGAGCCGGCTTCAGCCGGGCTTCTCGATCCTGCTTCAGCTAAAGCAAAGCTCGAGAAGTCCGGCTGAAGCCGGCTTCGTGTGTAGAGAACAGCCTTTACCCCCCTGCTGAAGCAGGGGGCAAAGGTCAAAAGCCCGCTGAAGCGGGCTGTGGAGCATTCGGAACCAAGGGGAGGCCGCGGGACAAACGCCCCAAGCGAGTGTGCTGGGGCCGACGATAGAGTGTGCCTCCGGCATTTGGCTAAAGTGTTACTAATGTCGTAACTCAAAAGCTCGCCCTTTCAGCGAGTGGGTCCGATCGCGGCATTTCCCTGAAGGTTGAATCTCGTAAGAATCTCCTCCGCGGTTATTGCGCGGTTGTAGATTTTCACCTCGTCAAGCAGGCCGGTGAAGTGCGATTCGTGCCCTACAGCGTAATTCCCAAGGCAAATGTTGTGGGAACTCACGCCGATGGGCCCCACGCGCTCCATGGAACCGCGTTCAATGCCATTCACGTAGATGCGCATGGTGCTTCCGTCGAAAGTTCCGGCGAGGTGTACCCACGCACCGGTGGGAAGGTCAATATCCGCCTTGAGATGATGACTCCAGTCCGTCAGCGGCACCTGGAAGCACGGTTTGCCGTCCACCACGCCCAGACGATAACCGGCTGTGGTCGCGCCGCCGAACACGCGGTTCACGACCCATGTGTTTGCCTGGCCGGCAAGATCGGTTTTCACCCAGCATTCAATGCTCAAGGCATTCGCCGGCGACAGGTGCTCCTGGGCTGGCACTTCGACCGTGCCACCGTCGCAGACAAGCGCGTTTCCGTCGATTCCCTGCGCTCGGGTCGCGCCGTGCACAACCCCGCCCAAGCGTTTCCCGGAATACTCCAGCGTCACGGATTCATCGAGTGCCTCGTCAAACGCCCACCATGCCAGCAGTCCGGGTTCGTCCGCCCCCGCCTTGTCCGCCTTCATCGACACACGCTTGCGCAATTCCTCCTGTTCCTGCGCGTAGGCTTCATAGGCGGTATCGTACGGGCCCATGCCGATATCCTCGGGCAGCAGGTCCACGTGGGCCTCGGGCGCGTCCGAAAACACCTTGCGCACCGCATCCAGGTAACCGAACCCATACTCTCGATACGGCGCGATGTAATGCCCTTCGCTCCACTCGTTCCAATTGTCCAGAATGATCGTCTTGCTTCCCAGTTGGTCCTTCGGGAAGGTCGAGATGATGTTCTTGGCTTCGCGGAGGAGGGTCTCGAATTGCGTCGGCGGTATCTTCCAGATGGTGCCCTCGTCGTGCCAGCCGCTCCAGGCCTGTGACACGGTTGCCACCTGCGGCAGAATGCCCAGTTCCTGCGTCTTGCGGATATAGCCCAACTGGGTTTCGATGGCGACCTCCGGCGTGGGACTGTCCGGCACGTACCAGCAATACGCGAAGGTGTAATCAAGTCCCAGCCGTTTCATCAGTTCCAGCGGCTGCGGGTCCTGTCCGCGGTATTCGCCGAGGATATAGAGCCCGTCAAAGCCCGCCGCCTTGCACGCCTCGCGCATCTTGTCGAGCGCAATCGCAACCTTGTCCTCGCCGCCCAAGTCATCAACCAGAAATTCCGGCCGGTAAATGAACAATAGCGGCTTGTTGTCTATTTTGAGGTAACTGGGATGCTTGAAGTAATTCTCGATCCAGAAGGGGAGAAGGTTCTCCATGAGATCCTTCTCGTCCGCGACGCCCGCGCGGCCCCGGCTCTGGTTTTCCCACATGATGGTGAACTTCATCTTGTCGACGAATTTCGACTTGAAGAAGGCGTCGTGTATCGCGCTGCTGAAGTTCATCTTCACCGGCTCGCCCTGGCTCGCCCGGTACCAGCAGTAAATGAAGTAATCGACCCCGTGCTCGACGGCCCACTTCGTTTCCCAGTCTGCAACCTCGGGGTTCTCCTGCGAGTAGAATCCAAGCGCCGGCGTGCGTTCCGGATGCTTCAGCACCTGGTCCCACATCTTCGGCTTGTCCGTCTCCCACAAGGGACAATTGTGCGCGCCGACGAGGATGTCGGTCTTCACCGCCTCGGGCTCGGGGATGTAATCGAGCTTGCGCTGCGCCATCGCGGGCAGGAAAGTAATGGATAGGTCTGCTGTGACCGTCGCCGCGTCCTTGATCGCCACATCGAGGCGTAACGTATAGGCCTTCGCCTCAATCGCAACGATTTCCCACCGGAGTTCCACACGCTCGGAGTCTCCGCTCACGACGGTCTTGCCAAGCTCGCTGCCCCGGACGCCGTCGGGCAATACCAGCGTTGCCTCGGCGCCGAGCGGTGCGTCGGTCGTATTCTCCAGCACGGCCACGACACTCGCCGTCCGTTGCGCCCTGCAAAGAGGCTCGCCCGGAAGGAAGCTGAGCACGCGAACGGAGGAAGCGCAGGTCTCGCCGCTCCATGCGGCCGTCGTGCAAACCATTGAAACCAAGATGGCCAGAAACATGGTATGTCGATATAGCATTAGAAGGTAGTCCTCCTTCGCCGATTGCGCAAGCGTTCCACCAAGGAACCCCAGGAGATAGCCCGCGATGTACGGGATCCTTCAACTGAATCCGGTATTTCCCCTGAGAGAAGCTCAATCTTACAGGTTGTTTCAGGGTTTTCCCACAGAATTATTAACGGTCATTTTGGAAAGTTCTCAGCTACGCGACGTTGGGTGAAAAGTAGTAGTGGTGGGATGCTATCTGCTACAGAAATGGTGGACGGATGACGATAGTCCAAATAAGTGCCGCATGTGAAACTGGGGTGCGAATGCGTCACAGCGTACTCGGCATGACTAAGTCCGAGGCGCGGGAGAGCAAGCCGCTATTAAATAGAGTATGAACATTCGATGGGGAAATGGACAGTGATGCGTATGTCTCTCGGGAAAAGGCTAATAGGTGGTTTTCTGTTGGCTGGGTTGTTTCCGCTGCTGTGTGCCGCCCTCCCTTCCCTGTGGAAATCCAGGGACGCCCTTCAGAATGCGGCGCTGGGACAGCTTGAATTCGCGCGCTCGGCCAAGCAGGAGCAAATACGATCCTATTTCCAAGAGCGCAATCACGATCTTGCGATTCTGTCCAATACGATTGCCTCGAAGTGCCTCGAAGCCGAGAGCAAGATGACGGTCATTCAGGCGGCACAATCCGCCGCGACCGCTACCCTGTTTCAGAAATTTGTGGACGACATTGGCGCCCAACAAGACCGCAGCATCTGCACGAAGGCGCAGGAGGTCTACCGGGCCTTCATTGAGACCGGCGAAAAGACTCCCGAGTACGAACGATACGCGTCCATTGTGGATGGATTTGTTTCCAGCCAACTGTACACCGGTTACTACGTCGTTGGGCAGGATGGTCGGTGCCTGTATTGCGCCGGGGGCGGTCCGGTGCTTCACGCCGATCTGCTTGCGGCGAACTTAGCCGGTAGCGGACTCGGTCGCGTCGTTGCCAAGGTGCGCGATACGGGCGAGGTCGCCATCGAGGACTTTAGCGCCTTCGAGTTTGCCGAAAATGCCATGGTGGCATTCATCGGCGCCCCTATTCTCAACGGCGGGGCGAAGGACGGGGTTATCGTGCTTCAGATTCCCGCCGACCCCATCAATGCGATTGCCCAGAGTCGTACCGGGATGTCTGCGGGGGAAGACAGCTACTTTGTCGGCCGAGTGAACGGAGAGACGAGTTACCGCAACCAACGGGTGATAAAGGAAGGCGTCTTCGGAGGAAAACGAACGGGCGATTTCATCGACGAGGCCCTTGGGGGCAAGACCGGATCGATTCTTCGGTTGGACATCAAGGGCAACGCGGCACTGACCTGCTTCTCGCCGATCCCCTTGCCGGGTGGCTTCGAGTGGATGGTCGCGACCACGCAACCACTGGAAGATATGTTTGCCGGGAGCGGCGAGGCCGGTACGTCCGACTACCTGGCCGATTATGCCAAGAGTAGTGGCTATCAGGACCTGGAGCTGATTTACCCGGAAGGCCAGGTGTTTTACACCGTGGGCAAGAAAGCCGACTACAAGAGCAACGTCATTTCCGGCGAATTGAAAGACTCGAGTCTTGGCCGGCTGGTCCGCACTGTTCTGAAATCCGGAGCAGCCGCTTTCGCCGACTTCGAGCCCTATGCGCCGAACGAGGGAATGCCTGTCGCCTTCCTCGGC